>WFTO01000097.1 GCA_015485435.1 Anaerolineae bacterium
GCCGAGCCGACGACGCCTCCGCCAACCCCTACCCAAACCTTGGATCTGCCCGCTGAGCCACCAAACACCATCGCACCTCCCGCCGTCACACCGACCTCGGCGCCTACCCAACTCACCCCTACTTTGTATCGCTTCCCCACACCAGTGTCCAGGCCGTCGCCACCCCCCCAGGATGCCAGCCCAAATACCTTGCTTTATGTCGGCATCGCAGCATTGGGCATCGCGATCACACTTGGCCTTGCCGCTTATCGCATCAGCCGATAGCCTGACAGCACAGCGTGGTCCATCTGCTCCGATTCACTGCGGCAAGGACAGAACCCCATGCCGCCCTTGCCACAATGAACCATCAGTCTAGATCGTGGGCAGGAAATAACTCCAGGCCCCTACCGGCGGGCGCTACCCATACACATGTTCCTTGAGCACGCCAATAAATGGCAGGTCTCGATAGCGTTCATCATAATCAAGCCCATATCCAATGACGAATTTGTCAGGGATTTCAAAGCCGACCCAATCCACCGGAACATCCACCTCGCGACGGGCAGGCTTGCTCAACAGGGTGACAATCCGCAAACTATTGGGATTTCGGGCCAAGAGCAATCCTCGCAAATACTCCAACGTATGCCCACTATCGATGATATCCTCAACGATGAGCACATCCTTGCCTTCGATGGACTCGTCCAGGTCCTTGAGAATGCGCACGACGCCCGAGCTTTCAGTGGCCGCGCCATAGCTTGATACGGCCATAAAATCAATGGCGTGAGGAACGGTAATCGCCCGCATCAAATCAGCCAGGAAAATAATGCTTCCTTTTAGTACAGAAAGCAAGAGGGGTTGTTTCCCGGCATACGCCGCGGAGATCTCCGCACCAAGCGATTGGACACGAGCTTGCAGTTCTTCCTGGGGAATCAGGATTTCAGCGACATCGGGATGGGTGGTTTTCATAAGTCCTCGACCAGTAAAATGAGATAAGGAAGGGATATGTAGATTTCAAGCATGGCTGGCCATGCAATTCAAAACAAACATCAAGACGCGCCGGTTTCCCAGGGGAGCTGATGAATCTGCCATGCAATGACCCCGCCGATGACGTTCGTTACGTCATGCGGATGGAAGCCCTCCTCAATCAGCCACTCCGCCAACATGCCGCTACGATTGCCCGAATTACAAATCAGCAACAACGGCTTCATATCAGCCAACTCATCCATCCGTTCGAAGACATCTCCCATGGGAATGTGCAACACGCCAGCAGGATGCCCGCGTTCAAACTCTTCTGGCTCGCGGATGTCCACCAACACGTGGCCCTGTCGCTGTCGACAATAGGCTTCCAGCACATCGATCTCCATCCAGGGAAGAGGTTCTGGAAGCGAGGTCGTGGGAGGCAATGATAGCGGCTCAGACGCCACAGGCAACTTCTGTGCTTGCCACGCTTTTAGCCCGCCGTCCAGGGCGTAAATGCGCTCAAAGCCCAGATGGGTTCGAAACACGCCCGCGATGCAAGGGCTCAGATCTTCTTCATCTCCAGAGCCATATAACACAACCAGACGCTCAAAGGGAATTTCACGGTAGCGAGTGGCGATCTCATCCGCTGGCACTGAAATAGCACCAGGAATGCGCAATTGCAAATAGGCTGACACAGGTCGGGTATCGATGAAAAGCGCATCGCGTGTGAAAAAGGAGCGAATTTTTTCTGGCGGCAGCGTAATTTTCGAAATCATCGCTGCCAATTGTGGATCTAGCGTAGCCTTCATGTTCACCTAGTTCCTTGTTGAGTTGGGAAGCCAGCATCCAGCCAGCCCTGATAACCATCACTGAGATTGATGACGTTGTCAATGCCGTGTCGTTGTAAAAAGCTTGCAGCAATGCTGGAGCGATCGCCGCTGCCACAGTAGACGACCACCGGTTTATCGGTAGTCAGCTGCTGATACTGCTGAGGCAGACGCCCGCCCGGCATAGACACCGCGCCTGGCAAATGCCCCTCCTCGAATTCGCTTTGCTCTCGGACATCCACTACAAACACTTGGTTCGCTTGTATCTGCGAGAATAATGTGCCCGACGACACCTGAGCCAGCGTGGTCAAAGCATGCCCACTGCGACGCCAATAGTCTAGATCAGCAAAATAGCCAGCGATATTATCAACGCCGATCCGGTAGAGGGCCAACCCCAGCCTTTCCGCCTCACTCTTTGGCGCAATCAACACCAATGGAATGTCATAATCGAGTAACCTGCCCACCCACGACGTGAAATGGGGAATGTTTTGGATGTTGATACTGCCGGGGATGTGTCCAGCAGCAAATGCGCCTTTATCGCGAACATCAACAATCAGAGCTTCGTCCAGCAGCCTCTCGAGCTGATGCAAACTGAGCCGTTTCGGCGGTATGAATGGCCTCAAGGCCCGCTCTCCACCGCGATTCCATATCTTCATTTTTGCAAAATAACGTGGCGGATCAGGCTGACCTTCCAAAAGACGAGAGATAAAAAAACGTTCATCCTCCTCTTGCAAGGCCCAATTGGTTCGCTTCTCATAACCAACGGTGCTTACAGGAACAGCACCCAACGATTTGCCGCAAGCCGAGCCCGCGCCATGCCCTGGCCAGAGCAGGATATCATCCGCCAGACCGCGAAATCGATGCAAGGAAGCGCGCAGCGCCCGAGCCATCGGCACGCTGGTATCTTTCTCCCCTGCCGCCAGCTCCAACAAATCAGGACGGCCAACATCGCCCACAAAGACAAAATCGCCGGTAAGGATCATCGCGGGGTCCCCGCCAGCCTGGGCGTCCGAGAGCACGAAGGAGAGATGTTCTGGCGTATGGCCTGGCGTATGGTGCACGCGCACCTCAATGTTCCCCACGCGAAAAATATCCCCATCCTGCAGCCCCGTATGCGAAAAACCATACTGCCAGTCAGGCCCGCCCTCGTCCGAGAGCAAAAGTTCCGCACCTGTGGCCTCGGCCAGAGCGCGTGCGCCGCTCAAGAAATCAGCGTGAATATGCGTCTCGGTGACATGCGTGATTCGCATCCGGTGAACTTCGGCAGCTTGCAGATACCGGTCGATATCCCGCAATGGGTCCACAATCATGGCTTCGCCCGTGGCAGGACAGGCAACCATGTAACTGTATTGAGCCAGATAGGGTTCATAAAATTGTTTGAAAAGCATGGCGTCTCCTTTGAAATTGCTTGTGTGTGGGAGAGTTGATCATAGCCGAAAATCCCGGAATTACCAAGAATTTTCATGACAAAAACCAGGAAAACAGCCAGGAAATCTGCCAACCACCCCCTTGCTCCTCCCATCGACCGACGACAAGTCACAACGCAATCTCGGCTCGAACTCGCCGGTCATATCCCCACTAACCATGGCCTTTTCCAGCCACGAAAACCATGATCGAGAGATGCGTATGCCAGATGAACGGCCGCGGCCAACCCTGGATGCATCATGACGACAGCTTGACAAGTTCGAATTTTGGGCGTACAATACCACCAGACGTGAATTACCATTCATTTTCTGAACTGCCATTCATGAATCAGTCATCCCTCCTCACAACAC
>WFTO01000098.1 GCA_015485435.1 Anaerolineae bacterium
AGCCGCCATCGCGATGCGCATATAACGTTACATAATCGTCGATAAACGCCATGCTGCCAATGGATATGTGAGCTCCAAAAATATCTGCATGAGGCGAGATAAAGCTCCGTTTTCCCCAATTGACGAGCAGCCGTCGATTTTTATAAGGGCCGACCAGCCGCATGGCTGCGCGTAAACAGAGCCCACCCACAAGGGGCAGCTGAGAAAGGAGGAGAAGGAGTTTGATCAGACGGATGCGCATGACGGGGAATAGGATCTACTGCAGCATTGCTGCAATGAATTCGGCGGGATGGAGCAGGCGAGGGCTGTCGGAGTCCTGGAAGTAGGGCGCTAATCGATGCAGACAACCGGGTTCATGGACGAGGATGACGTCGGCGCGTGAATGCACTAGGGGAAGCGCAATGGTTTCGGCGATGGATGCAGCGATATCCGGGTGTCGTCGGGAAAAATCATGCCGAAAGCTGCAACAACCAACGGGGGTATGAAGAATCTGCAATCCCTCAATCTGTTCGAATAGGGTCCGGCAATTGGGGCAACCTGGCGCGCCACAGCTTTCTAATAAGATGATGCGACCAGAATACCGTATGCGTTGGCGCAAATCGTCGATGGACGGCCCCAGCATGGAGCACCAGGAACGGCTTTTATGGGCCAGGGCGTTGGCTTCATGATTTTCTTCCCCGAGGAGGTTAGGGATATGCGTTTGCAACATCTTCAGACAGGCAATCGAGGGGGTTAATACGCTGTCTGCGGATGCGAACAGTTTGATGGTGCGTTTAGCAGCGGTTCGGGCTGCGTCTTCGTATCCGGCTTCCCAGGCGGGCAATCCGCAACAGGTCTGTCCTTTGGGGATGGTGAATTGCCAGCCTAGCCTCTCGCCCACGTGCAACATGGCTTGGATCAGCTGGGGGCGATGCGTCTGCACCAGGCAAGGGATATGTAAAGCGGTGGTCATTGGCCGTTGAAATCGAAAAGGGTTTTGTCACTGATTGGGGCGGCGATTTATGTCACCAGCCGAACAAAGCGACGTTTACCTTTCTGCAGCACCATGCCTTCCGGACCTGGCTCTGGGTGCAATGTGATATCCTTGACGACCTGGCCATCGAGCCGGACGCCGCCTCCTTTAATGTCTCGCTTCGCCTGGCCGCGACTGTTAGCAAATCCGGCGCGCACGAGCAGATCGACCACGGTTTCATCGGGGCCGACAGATAGGATGGGCATTTCTTCAGGGAGTTCTTTTTTCTGGATGGTGCGGATGAAGTGAGCTTCGGCCTGGCGGGCGGCTTCTTCCGAATGGAAAAGGGTGACGATTTCGCGCGCCAGCATCATCTTCAAATCCCTGGGATGGAGCCGTCCCGCCTCCAGGTCTGCAAAGAGTTTGTTGATGTAGTCTGGATGCCAGCTCGTGACCAGCTCGGCATAGTTGCGCATGGCGTGATCGGGGATCGACATGATTTTTCCATACATCTCTTCGGGCGGCTCGGTGATTCCGATGTAATTGCCCGTGCTTTTGCTCATGCGTTCATGCCCGTCGGTTCCCACCAAAATAGGCAAGGTCAGGGCAATCTGCGGCCTGAGGTCGAAGACCTCCATAAGTTTTCTCCCTGCCATGAGGTTGAAGAGTTGGTCGGTGCCGCCGATCTGCACATCGGTTCGCAACGCAACGGCATCGTAGCCTTGCATCAGCGCATAGAAAAATTCATGCAGCCAGATGGGATCGCCAGCCGCGTAACGTTTGGCGAATTTGTCGCGAGCCAAAAATTGTTGCACGGTAAAATGGCTGGCCAGGCCTATGACATCCTGAAAGTTCAGCTTACTCAGCCATTCATGGTTGTAACGGATTTCTGTTTTCTCTGGATCCAGGACGATAAAGGCCTGCTCTGCGTAGGTCTTGGCTTTTTCTAATGCGTCTTCGAGGGTTTGTTGGGGCCGGGCGCTGTCTTTGTCGCTGGGATCGCCAACAATGCCGGTGAAGGTGCCAATCAGGAAGATGGCGTGGTGGCCTAAATCCTGAAACTGCCGCAGTTTCCGCATGGTGACGGTG
>WFTO01000099.1 GCA_015485435.1 Anaerolineae bacterium
CCATCACAATCCCCCCCACCACAACGCCTGTTCCATACCCAAGTCCAGCGCTTCCATCCCCCACACCTGATCAGATCGCCCCTATACCAGAGGTCTCACCGGGCCCCACAGAAACCCCGACGGCACAAACGCCATCTTCAACAATGACCAAGACGGTCCCTGCGGGCAATCCAGACAACTTGATACGGCTCATTGATACCATGGTGCTTTATGGCGCATACTTTCTGTTAGGCTTGGGCTTGATCATTTTCGTCGTGGTCTTGGTGTTGTTCTATCAACTCTACCAGCGCGCAAAACATCTTCCGGGCGACGATAATACCTCCAACTAATCACAGAGGTTATGATCCATACTACAACGTCTCGTTCGACCGAAAACGCGCTTCCGACGCAGTGATGAGATGACCTCGTCCACATCAACCAATGAGACCCCGTTGAAATCAGGACATCCTCGTATCGTATTGTTGGGGATGATTTTAGGGGGGTGGGCCTGGCGACTGGCAGGACTCACCACTCAATCGCTTTGGAGAGATGAAGTCGACAGCTTACGATTCGCCATGCGCCCGCTGCCAGAAGTCTTGGCGGCATTTACCCGGCCCGGAGAAAATGGCCCTCTATTTTATCTGTTGTTGCGTCCTTGGTTGCAAGTTGGCGGGCAGAGTGAATTTTCATTGCGCTTTCCCAGTGTATGGTTGGGAATCATTGCAATCCCACTTATTTATCAATGGGGTCGATACTTGATAGACCATCATCGTTCAGGTTGGGGCGGCCTCCTGGCAGCACTCCTTCTGGCAGTCAATCCATATCACGTATGGTACAGCCAGGAAGCCCGGATGTATTCATTGATCGTGGTCATGATCCTGATGGTTCTTTGGACCTTTAAAGAAGCCATCGAAAAGGGAAAGTGGTGGCGATGGGGATTGTGGTACATTTTCATTAGTCTAAGCTTTTATATTCATGTGTTGTCCGTACTCGTTTTAGCAGTGATCATCTCGTGGGTGCTATTTCTTCCAACCTGGAGAAGACGATGGCGTAGCGCATTAGGCGCCATAACCCTGCTTATCCTTCCATATCTTCCCCTTATCGGATGGCAATGGGCCCTTCTAACAAACATCAATTTTCGCACAGGGCATCCCTTTGTTCCCTTTGGGAAGATGATGCAAACATTGTTGGGCGTTCAATTGCAAGGGGTGTTGCCTGCAGCAAATTGGACCTTTTCCCTGGTGTTCTTTCTCCTCGGTAGTGCGATTTTTCTACCATCTCTCCAGAAAAAAGCTGTTGGCGTGCTTTCAATTTGGTGGCTTTTGCCCCCCATCATACTCTACACCATTACCACAATCACACCTCTTTTTACCGATCGTTATCTTATCTGGACATTGCCGGCAATGTTACTACTGTGGGCCTTGGGAAGCAGGCAGCTTTCTCTTCAGCATCGATGGTTGGCGGGTGTGATCATTGCAGGGCTGACCGTGCTTCAAATACATCAGGGATGGAGACAAATGACCACAATCATTAAACCTGACATTCGCTCGGCCGCGATCTTTGTTTCCTCCCATCGACAGCCCAACGATCTCACCATCTTTCTCATGCCGTACATCCGCTATACCTATCGTTATTATGATCCTGGTCATTACCCCTGGGCAGAAGCGCCGTACGCCAACCGAGAACCCGACGCATCCCAAGTGCCAGAACATATGAAACGATTAACCCAGGGGTATGCAGGCGTGTGGGTAATCGAAAGCGAAGCTGCCTTTTACGATCGGAAAGGACTTATCCGGACATGGTTGAACTCCCATGCCCAATTGCAGACAGAAGCGCACTTTACGTTCGTTGATGTCTTTTATTACCGTGTTACCGATAACACACCTGAATGACCATGCCTATAAAACGAGATCAATGAAGAAATCGGAGGGTACCCTCCGATTTCTGTGATCAGGCGACTGACCTGGCCTATCCGCCAGGGATGGGAGGCTTGCCAGCAATCCAATTGCTGATATCCATAAATGTCACAATGACCATCAGACTAATTAACAAAATAAATCCAGCCATGTGTATTAACGCCTCTTTCTCTGGAGGAATACGTCGGCGACTGATTATTTCGGTCAAGGCAAAGAAGATACGCCCGCCATCCAATGCAGGTAAGGGCAACAAATTCAAGATGGCCAGGTTAATGCTAAGAAAAGCGGTGAGATTGAAAAGATCGCGCCATCCCTGCTTGGCAACCTCAGCAGTGATGCGCCCAATAGCCACCAACCCACCAACACCACCATCCGGCGATGGCACATTAGGGGAAACCCAACCACGAATAAGCTGAATCAACCCTTCTGTCATGAGAACAATCATGGTCCAGGTGCGTTCAATGCCCCCCAAGAGGGCCTGCAGTGGGCCAACGCGAACAATGGTCATATCCTCAGCAGTTACATAAGGCTGGATTTGTACCCCAGTGGCCCCTTGTCCAGGTGGTATCTCTTCGGGTAGGCGTGGGCGCAATGACGTCGTCAAGGTCTCATCCCCTCGTTGAATCGTCAAACTGATGTACTTCCCCGCATTTTCATTGATGATCTTAACAACAGAGTCCAGCCCTTGGACCTCATCACCATCAATGGCGACAATGATGTCACCAGGTTGCAATCCAGCCTGTTCAGCAGGACTATCTGGTGCGACCTGAACAATCTGAACCGGCAAACTTTCGGAGTCGCCAGTGTAGGAGGGGACGCCTGCCATTAACAAAATTGCAAAAAGAAGGACAGCCGCCACCAGGTTCATAAACGGGCCGGCAACCATCACAATGATGCGCCGCCAAGGCGCCACATTCGGCAGAGCATGAGGATCATCTTCATCGCCGTCTTCACCCGCCATACGCACAAACCCACCAAAGGGTATCCAGTTTAACGTATATTCAACGCCGTTTCGTTCAAAAAGCTTGACCATCCTTGGCGGATACCCGAAGCCAAACTCGAGCACGCGTACATTCATCCAACGAGCGGCCAAAAAATGGCCAAGCTCATGAATAAAAACAAGAAAGCCAAGAACAGGAACTACGGCAAGAATAGAAAACGTTGAAAGATTGAAGTCGAACATAATTTTCTCTTTTTTCGGTAAAAGACTGGCAGTTTGACAGCCATCACTTATTGTATCACAAGCTTAAAGCCCATTACGAAGTCATTCTAACCCAAAAATGATACGAGGTTTAAAGATTGATAAAAGCATAGCAATAGCCCCCGCAAAAGCGAGGGCTATCGGCCGGCAAGAGGCAAACAACAGGACTATGGACGTTGGAAACCCTGCTCCACCCATTTGGCAGATCTTTCTGAAATCCGAGACAAAATCGCATCCGCTTTCTCTTGAGTAATGCGCCCATCTGCCACAGCACGATCCAGGTGCTCCTTTTCTGCCGCAACAATCACATCTACCAATGCCTGTCCCGTACTTCCATGCGCTTCAGCGATTTCAGCAGGTGTTTGGCCCTGGCGCAGCGATTTAAAGAAGTCCTGAGGAGACATGGATAGCGCCTCGGCCGAAACCTTCACCCACAAACGCACATGCTTGAACTGTTGGCGCAGATTGGGACGGCGATCCTGCTTTTGTGGCAGGCCATTTTCAATAAACTTGCCAATAAACACTTCTCCCTGGGCGTTCCAGGTGTCTAGTAATGCTGCAGATAACTCCTCGGTGGAAACACCAGCCTCTTCGGCTAATTGTGCTGGTGTTTTACCCTCATGCAATGCTCGAACCAACGCCTTTGGCTCCATCTCCAGAACCTGGGCCGCTGTGTCCGTAAGCGCTCGAAGCAAGATTCGCTCGGGTCGGGGAGGTGAACTTTCTCCCTGAGCGAAAGCAGCGAAAGGAAGAATCGCTAGCATCAGGGCTGCAATCAGCCCAGAAACAAGCAATTTCATTTTTTTGTTCATGATTCACCTCGTACATGAGTGGGATTGGATGTGTGT
>WFTO01000100.1 GCA_015485435.1 Anaerolineae bacterium
GATTAGACTAGAACGAACATTCAATGGCGGCCTGTTAAGGGCTACAATATAGCCGAATCCCAGCGTGACAGCACTGGTTCCTAGCGGCAACATAAAGATTGGATCTAAAATCCGAGACAAAGAGAACGATCTCTTCTCCGGTTCGCTCAATAAATAGGCGGCCGGCAAAGCAAGGATCAGGGCAAAAAAGATGGTAGCTAAAGCAAAAACCAGTGAATTACGTGCAGCTTCTATTGGTGTGACAAAGAAAATGGAATCTGTACGGTTGGTGAACAAAGCTCGATAATAACTGAGGCTCAATGCATCATCAATCCTGATGGATTGTATCACCAGCGCAAGGAGCGGAGCAATCAGAAACAGTCCCAGAAAGCCAAACATAGTTAGCGCCAGAAACCATTCCCATTTCGTGCGCGGGGGACGTTGCGTCCTTTTCGTGGATTGATAGTCAATTGGCGCTGTGATGCGACGTTGTAGGCGTGTATAACCGATCATCATGATTAACGTAAACAACATCTGAATCAGCGAAAGGGTGGCGGCTACAGGCAGATTAAAGAGCCTGACAGCTGTTCGGTAAATCTCTACCTCGATCGTCGCATACCCTGGCCCTCCGAGGATTAAAATCACGCCGAACGATGTGAAATTAAAAAGATAAACCAACAAGCTAGCCGCCAAAACTGAAGGGAAAATCAGTGGAAAAGTGATATAACGGACACGTTGCCAGGAATTAGCACCTAACGTCATGGCCGCGGCTTCATGGCGTGGATCCATATTGGCCCAAAAGCCCCCAACCATCCGTATAACCACCGAAGTATTATAGAAAACATGCGCCAGGATGATAATCCAGATGGTATGTAAAAGTTGCACGGGCGGTTCATTCAGCCTGAAAAGCGACATAAGCAATTGATTCACCATCCCTTTGGGGCCGACAAGTGCAATAAATGCCGTGGCCACAACCACTGTTGGCATCACAAAAGGCAAAGTCACCAACGCACGAAGTAACTTTTTGCCAGGAAATTGGAATCTGGCAAAAAGATAAGCCGTTGGCAGACCTAGCATCAACGCGCCAACAGTACTGACCGCAGCCTGCCATATCGTAAACCAAATCACTCGCAAATAGTAGCCCTTCCTCAATGCACTTAAACTCGTTACATCGAAATGCCCCTCAGGAAACAGGCTGATTTGAAAAATAGTGAATATTGGATAAAAGAAAAACAACAACAGAAAGAACAAAGGAATACAAGCTAACAGCCAGCGTTGAACTCTAGTAAAATGCATGACAAAAACCCCTGAAAATTATGCTTGTCGGACAGCTGTCACAGCAGGCGAATCTTCCTCAAGTGGAACCGCAATGGCCCGAATGACATCGCCATGATGAAACATAGCGGCAATCCATCCAAACAACCAACCTGCCGAGCATAAAACTGCACTCTTTGCGAACCTGACATTATGCAATCGATAAGCTACGCCACCAGTAAATCCGTAGGGGTTGGGAATATGTGCCATTTGAATGAGTCGAAAGCCTCCTAACTCAAGGGCGCGTCGAAGACTCTTTGGCGAAAAATGAAGTTGATGGCGAGGTAAATCCCAATGATACCAGAATTCGCCCATGAGCTTTGCTCCCCAGCCTCGAAAATTAGGCGTTTCGACAATAAGCAAACCATTGCTATTTAAAGCAGATCGGAGTTTTCGAAGCACCGGCACAGGAGCCGCAAGATGTTCCAATGAGTGCCATAGCGTTATCACGTCATACCTTTTACCCAATAAATCAACATCCTCGATTCGAGACTGATAAACCGAAATGCCCTCCTGTTGCGCCAGCCTGGCGGCTTTTGCGTTTGGCTCCACGCCTTCTACCTGCCAGCCCAGTCGACGCAGACTGACGGCATACGCACCGCTTCCACACCCAACGTCCAACAATCTTCCCGACGGCGGCGGAGGTGGCATCCATGTCCATCCCCGGAGATGTGCGAATCCTCTTTGGATAATCGCCGGGAGAGGAAGTGCATCAGGCTGAGGATACCCCCAACCGGTTAACGCTGTGGCCGTCAGCCGTTTACGCCATCCTGTGGCAGCACGACTGACGGCCCGGTGGGGTTGATATGCATCGCCATACATAGAGATGGGAATGCCTTCGTGTCCCAAAGTTGTAGCTGTTACGCCCAGATCGCAAGTCGGGCATAGCCAAACCGCATAACGATGTCCCTTCTTCAGATGAAAATCCGAGGTAAGCGCCAATAATTGGCTTGTGGCCTTGCCACATAATGGACAACGGGGTTGACTCATTCTCTTAACATCACATCTGTCCAGGCTTCAATCCATGCTTCTCTGTTGGCGGCGATATCCTCTGGCGAAAGCCTAATAGGATCTTCTGGAATGTCCGCCCACTTCTGGAAAAGCTCTCCTACGGAAGCCTTACTGTTAGCCGGATAAACCCACATATGCGTGGGGATATCTTCCTGAAACGTTGGGCTGAGAAGAAAATCAATGAGTTTTTTGGCGGCTTCTTGTTTGTCGCTTTTTGCCAATATACCCACAAATTCAATTTGTTCAAAACTGTTGCCAGGGGTATTGATGCTCGCAGTTGGCGGTTCAGTCAAATCATTAAAGAACACCTCTGCTGCAGGACTGGTGGCATAACTTACCACAATGGGACGATCCCCTTCTCCACCAGAACCCGCAGTAAATTGGCCGAAATAGGCGTCGCTCCAACCATCGGTTACCAACACATCATTTGCTTTCATCTGGCGCCAATAATCGAGCCAGGCATTATTTTTCAATCCAAAGCGACCGATTGTGATATACATAAAAGCTAGTCCGGGCGATGAACTGGCTGGATTTTCTACGACGGTGAGGCCTTTGTACGTTGGTTTAATCAAATCGTCGATATCCTTTGGAGGGGAAATCCCCTTCTCTTCAAACCAGCCTACATCATAATTGACAGTGACATAACCGTAATCGACAGGAAGCAAGCGGTTTTCTGGATCCAGCTTGAATTGGTCCGGAATGTCCGCCAATGCAGGGGCTTGATACGCCGAAAAGAGATTGCCTTCCAGCGCGCGACTGAGAAATGTGTTATCGATGCCATAGACGACGTCCCCCAAGGGGGCATCTTTAGACAGCAACAGCGTGTTTAACATTTCCCCAGCATCGCCAGCTTTGAGAATGTTTAGTTTAAGGCCGGTCTCGTTTTCGAACTGTTGAATGATTGTTTCACTGGCGTCGAAACTGTCATGGGTGACAAGCGTCAATTCTGTTGGCTGCTTTGAGACGTTAGGGGTGTTTGTGACAGGGACCGACGCACCTGGTGTGCATGCCACCAGCATGACGGCGATTAGCGAACCCAGGATTGTGGATAGGAGTGGTTTCATGAGATAACCTCCGCAGGCGAGATAGGATCGAATGGTTAGTGACAATGGGCTTCCCGGGGTGTTGCCTCGATCAGCGTGACCAAGATCGTTCCAGAATGCAGGGTGATGCGTGCTTGTTCGGCAAGAAGTTCATTACTGACGCCACGGCTGCTTCCAAATGGCAACGACGCGTTTTTCAATGGCCATCGTAAGCCAAAATGGTAGGTCAGCCCAGAAACATTGGCAGTGAGGGGGATGACTGAGACTATGTCACCAGGTTTGCCGGCGATCGTGATTTCCTCTTGAACGACCCAGCCTTTCTGAGGACCCGAGGCGAGCATCACGTTCATCTGCACATAATCGGGATGCGCTAGCAAAAAGATATTGGTCAGTGATTGATCTAATCGCCCTCCTAAGGCCCCCAGCAGGATGACCTCCTTTGGCTTCATGTCTCGGGCGGCTTTCAGGGCCAGCTCCAGATCGGTGAAATCCTTGTCTGCAGGAAACGAGATCAGCTCTGCGCCATTTCTGGTGAGATGGATCAGTTCAGAACTGTCCAGACTGTCGAAATCACCAACCACTAGCTGGGGATTGAGCCCAAGCCTCATGGCATGACGAGCGCCCCCATCCGCACATAAGATGAAGTCATCTCGACGAATCAGCCTTCTATCCATTTCTGGAAAGGGAAGTTCACCATTAGCGAAAAGGATAATACGGTCGTTCATGGGAGGATTGGCCAAAAGAGAGGTGATCGGTGGAACGAAGAGTGGAATAACAAATAAAAAACCACTTGCCGGAGTAGGCAAGTGGCCATAAAGAACGATTGGTCACAGATGAATTCCCTACGCCGGCATTACCCGGATCAGGTTCAGGGGTCGGTGACGAATACGGTCACCCTCTCAGCCGGGCTTACCCCAGCTCCCCCGAAAATATCCATTTCAACCTCCATTATAGAGGCCTATTTCCTCCTTGTCAATCTCTAAAACAGGGAAAGAGACTGTATCAGCTTGGTCGGTAAATTTCGTAAGCTCAAGCTGCGCAATTGACTTCCGTGGCGCTCAGACTTTTGAGGTCTCGCAGACCTCAGAAGTCTTTTTGGGCGATGCCCCCCCAAACTGAAACGCACCCAAAGAGAAATTTCAAGAGGCGCAATGCAAGGAAGCGATTTTTCAAGCCGCTGGAGCGTGGTGTGCGCTTCGTCACCCGCTCTGTTGGCTCGGTAGGTGTGAGACCTATTCTTGCAAGGGGATCGATGAAATATCGGATTCTTCGGGCGGAGGTTGATAGAATAACTCAACATGGACGACGCCATTTTTGAAAATCGCCTTGGGAAATACCCCCGTTGCCTGCCACGCCGCGATATCTTGATTCATGGCGTCACTCGCAAGTTCGAGATTCGCGCCTACGTATAATC
>WFTO01000101.1 GCA_015485435.1 Anaerolineae bacterium
CGTTTCTGTTTGGCCCTTTGCCCTATCAGCCCACGTTGTGGGGAACATTTCCGGGCGATGCAGAGCATGGCTTTCAGGGAGTTGGATTCTGGTATGTATTCGCCGTATTTTTTCCCGCGGTGACGGGCATCATGGCCGGAGCGAACATGTCAGGTGAGCTGGAAAATCCGCGCCGTAATATCCCCTTGGGGACGATATCGGCCATTGTGGTCAGCCTGCTTATTTATCTGGCATTGGCCTACTGGTTCTCACGCGTCGCCTCTCCCAACGAACTTATTCATAATTACACGATCATGATAGAAAGATCCATGTGGCCGCAGGCGGTCCTGGCTGGCTTGCTCGGCGCCACGTTTTCTTCAGGATTATCATCACTGGTGGGCGCGCCGCGCATCCTTCAGGCCCTGGCCGCGCACAATGTCATTCCCAAAGGGGGTCTGTTGAGTCGTCCTGGGGCCAATGGTGAACCCAGAACCGCGCTTGTCTTCACTGCGCTCATCGTCCTGGCCGCGCTCCTTCTACGCAATCTCAATGCCATTGCGCCACTGATCACCATGTTTTTCCTAATCACCTACGCTATGATTAATGTGGTGCTCCTTCTTGAAGAACGACTGAAGCTAACCAGCTTTCGTCCTTTGCTGCGCGTGCCTATGCTGGTGCCTTTGTTGGGGGCAATCGGATCCTTGGCCGTCATGTTCATTATCAATCCTCTTTTCAGCCTCGTGGCCGTGGTCGTGGTGTTGCTGATCTACTGGGGCCTACAACGGCGCCAACTCAGCGCACCTTATGGGGATCTACGGAGTGGGTTATTTGTGGCGTTGGCCGAATGGGCGGCCGTCCATGCCAGTGAGCTCCCAGCAGACCAGGATCGGGCCTGGCGTCCTAATTTGCTCGCTCCTTTTCAAGACCCTGCAGAAATATGGAGCGTCTTCGAATTTTTGCACAATCTCATCTATCCCCAAGGCTCATTGAAACTTTTGGCTTTAACCGAAGCTGCAAACGATGAACGTCTGGAATCCGAAGTCATCGAACTCACGCGTACGTTTCGAAAACAAGGCATCTACACGCTCTACGCCATCGTTGCCGGACAACATCCTGTGGATGGTCTTCTCGCCAGCATCCAGGCCCTGAGCGGCGTCTTTTTTCGGCCCAATGTGCTCTGGCTTCAGGCGGACGCTTTTCAACAGACGCCTTTACGTAACCAATTGCCCGAGATCGCCAAAGAAGCTCAACGCGTTGAGATGGGGGTCATGATGCTGGCGTTAGGGCCCAAGGCCGGTCTGGGCCAACGACAACACATCACCGTCTGGGTGCATGATCAAAGCCCAGCGTGGGAGCTCAATATGCATTTGGGCAATATCGATCTCGCCCTGCTTTCGGCTTATTTGCTTCGTAACAACTGGCAAGGTCAGCTTGAGCTGGTCACTGTCGTTGCTGACGTGAACGAGATGGACAAAGCCCGTCACTACCTGCAACACCTGGTAGATATGGCCCGGCTGCGACATGTTCACATTCGCGTGGAACAAGGAGCATTTCTCGATGTCCTCTCAAAGCACCCCCATACGGATCTCCACATCGTGGGCTTTCCCAAACGGGTTGATATGCCATTTGTGGAAAAGGTGATGCATCGGGCTCGTGCGGCCTGCCTGTTCGTTCAGGATTCTGGGCGAGAAAACGTATTGGCCTAAGGCGTGACCGAAGTCACTGCGTCATGATGCAAAAATCGCGATAATGCAAAAGGACATTCCCAAAGCGAGGACTTACGCATGAAAAAACTGCACTTCCCCCAACCCTACCAA
This sequence comes from Anaerolineae bacterium, assembly GCA_015485435.1. Classification (GTDB taxonomy): domain Bacteria; phylum Chloroflexota; class Anaerolineae; order J102; family J102; genus M2005. Next base: position 1,797 of record WFTO01000101.1, read on the forward strand.
CACAATCATCCCCCCATCCGAGATGTCAATGAACTCTTCGACGAACAATTGGGCTTCGGTGAACGCGCTGCCGATTGGGTGGCGAATGTCGTTGGCTCATGGACGTTTATCATCATTCAAAGCGTGCTGTTAGCCATTTGGGTCGCCCTGAACACGATGGCGTGGATTCGGCATTGGGACCCGTACCCCTTCATCCTGATGAACCTGGTGCTCTCCCTCCAGGCGGCTTACACCGCTCCCGTCATTATGATGAGCCAAAACCGTCAGGCCGACCGAGACCGCGTGGAAGCTCACAACGATTATCTCATCAACCAAAAAGCAGAAGAGGAAGTGAGGGTGATCCTTGACCACCTGGCGGCGCAAGACGAAGCCCTAGCGACCATCCACGACACGTTAGAGCAGCTGACCGCCAGGCTTCCTTCTTGACCCTCACAGCTTTATCAAACAACCACAAAAACAATCACATCGCCCTTGCTCAGGCAATCTGTATGATTGCTCGCACTCAAATCAGCCTAAAAAGCAGTTGGGACCTGTACCAGGAAAAATCCTTCGCGGAGGCGGAAGCCATGAAAAAGACCGATGAATACAAAAAACTAAAACCAAAAGAAACCCTCGAAACATTAGGAAGCGATATTCAAAAGGGCCTGAGCTCAACAGAAGCCCAAAAGCGCCTGCAACAATTTGGCCCCAACGCCATCGAAGAGAAAGAGGAGCCACTGTGGCACCGCATTTTTCGACGTTTTTGGGGCCCTATTCCCTGGATGATCGAAATCGCGGCGATTCTTTCGGCCGCTGTGAAAAAATGGGAGGATTTCGTCATCATCTTGATTATGTTGTTCGTCAACGCCTTTTTGGACTTTTATCAAGAGGGGCGGGCCTTAAGTGCGCTCAAGGCTTTGAAACAAAAGCTGGCACAACAAGCAATTGTGCTTCGGGATGGCGAATTCAAAACCATCCCCGCCAAAGAGCTGGTTCCCGGGGATATCATCAAACTCAAAATCGGCGATATCATCCCCGCGGATGTCCAGCTTGTGCAGGGAGATTACATCCAGGTGGATCAATCAGCATTGACGGGTGAGTCACTCCCCGTCAGTCGCAAAGCGGGTGACGTCGCCTACGCCAACACCATTGTTAAGCAAGGCGAAATGCTTGCTGTGGTCGTCAATACCGGGATGCACACCAACTTTTCCCAGGTGGCCTCGCTTGTTGCCAAGGCCGAAGCCGAAGAGACCAGCCATTTCCAGAAAATGGTCATTCAGGTTGGCGACTATCTCATTCTATTAACGCTGGTCATGGTCATTCTCATTGTCATGGTCGGCATTTATCGTGGCGAAGATATCCTCGAATTGATCCGTTACGCCCTGGTATTGACGGTTGCGGCCATCCCCGTGGCCATGCCCGCGGTTCTGTCGGTCGTCATGGCCGTCGGCGCCCTAAATCTTGCCAAAAAACAGGCCATTGTCAGTCGGTTGGTGGCCATTGAAGAATTGGCGGGCGTCGATGTCTTGTGCAGCGATAAAACAGGCACATTAACCCAAAACAAACTTCAGGTGTTGCAGCCTAAAGCCTTTAACGGGCACACCGTGCAAGAACTGCTGTTGATGGGCGTCCTTGCCTCAAAGCTTGAAAACCAGGACCCCATCGATCTGGCGATTTATAATTACCTCAAGGACCATTATCCGGATCTCGATTGGAAAGACTACCAGCAACTTCATTTCACGCCCTTCGATCCCATCCGTAAACGCACCGAAGCAGAGATTCAAAAAGGGGATGAGCGTTTTATCGCCATCAAAGGTGCGCCTCAGGTGGTCATCGCGCTGGCCAATCTGCCTGAAGAGCGAGTGGCTGAGCTGGAAAAGATCGTCAATGATTTCGCCAGCAAGGGATATCGCACCATTGCTGTGGCCAAAAAACAGGGAGATCAGGTGGAATTGCTGGGACTGATCCCGATGCTTGATCCCCCGCGTCCGGACTCCAAGGCGGTCATCGAAGACCTGCGACAACATCATGTTCGCGTCAAGATGATCACCGGCGACAACATCGCCATCGCCGTTGAAATCGGTCGCATGTTGGGATTGACGGGACCAGCCATGCGTTCGAAAGACCTGCGTAGCAGCAAAAATGAGGGCATTATTCAACTGACCGAGATCCTGTCCGAAGCCATCTATAAGAAGCTCTATCCACAAGCGGATGCAGAGACCGCCCGGAAATTTGCTGAAGAGGTCGTCAAAGAGGTGGAAGAGAGCTTTGACACCCAAAATCTCAGCAAAGGCCTGGTTAGCGCCCACGAATCGGAGATCATCGAACAGATCGAACAGACCGAAATTTTTGCCGAAGTGGTGCCCGAGGATAAGTTCCTCATTGTGAAGGCGTTGCAAAAGGCGAACCACATTGTGGCGATGACCGGCGACGGCGTCAATGACGCCCCCGCACTGAAAAAGGCCGATTGCGGCATCGCCGTGGCCAATGCCACCGACGCCGCCCGTTCCGCGGCGGATATCATCCTCACAACGCCCGGGTTAGGAGTCATCAATGATGCGGTCAAGCTCTCTCGTAGCATTTTCGAGCGCATGAAAAGCTATGCGACCTTCCGCGTCGCTGAGACGCTACGCGTCATCTTCTTCATGACGCTGAGTATCGTGGTCTTCCATTTCTACCCCATCACTGCGTTGATGATCATCATCCTGGCATTGCTCAATGATATCCCCATCATGACCATCGCCTACGACAACACCAAGGTGGATAAGAAGCCGGTGCGATGGGACATGCGCGAGATGTTGACGGTTTCAACTGTTCTCGGTGTTGCCGGGGTGATTTCTTCCTTCTTGCTTTTCTTCATCATGATGCAGATGAAGCTCTCCACGGCTTTGATTCAGTCGCTCTTCTTTGCCAAACTGGTTATTGCTGGTCATGGCACCATTTACAACACTCGCATCGATGACTGGTTCTGGAAAAAACCTTACCCATCCAAAACGCTCTTTTCAGCAACCTTTAGCACGCGGGTCTTAGGAACATTGTTTGCCGTATACGGTTGGTTCATGGAACCCATAGGATGGAAACTGGCGATGTTGATGTGGGCCTATGCACTGGTTTGGTTCGTCTTCAATGATGTTATGAAGATGATCACGTACCGCTGGCTACGAAGTCGTCGCGGCAAGGCCTACCTTGCCAGCAAGACCATGCGCGGCGCACTCAGGCAGCTGGTGTAGTGACCAAGGGGAAGCGGCCAATGCAAAAAAACCGCTTCCCCGACCCTTTTTCTACGCTCCCTAACCCTACCATTCACAGAGACTCTTGCAAGCAATCCCAATCTTGCATACACTTCTTTCAGCAATGATTCGCCCATCCATTCATCAACGCCGGCGCCCTATCTCTGTATCACATCCAGCATCAACTTCTTCCCTCAACATTCCTTCATGACCAGGCAGGAGCTCATTCCAGATGAATCAATCCAAACAAGCAACCAGGGAAACGCTTTCTCTTGCTGAACTAATCGCTTTGGGCGTGGGGGGCATGGTCGGGGGTGGCATTTTTTCGGTGTTGGGACTTTCGGCGCTGGTTTCGGGCCATGCTGCACCACTGGCCTTTGCTTTCGGCGGCATAATCGCTTTACTGACAGGATATGCTTATGTAAAATTGGGGTTGCATTTCCGTTCCGACGGCGGCAGCTTCACTTATTTGGAGCATGCCTTTCGACAACGTAATATCGCGGGCATTGGGGGATGGATGCTTCTGGTAGGCTATATTGGCACCATGGGTTTATATGCTTATACATTTGGCGTATATGGATCTGCCATGTTAGGAGGGAGGCTCAATACGCCCCTCATGCACCATATCCTGGCCTCTTTGGTGCTGTTGGTCTTTTTAGGAATCAATCTCTATGGGGTTAAAGCTTCAGGTCAAACCGAGCTCATATTGGTGGTCGTCAAGGTCACCATTCTGGGATTGTTTGCTGTCGCTGGGTTGATGACCATCAAATCGGATCATCTTTTGCCTGTCCTCAACCAGGGAATGGGCGGCTTGATTATGGGAGCAGCGCTGATCTTTGTCGCTTATGAGGGCTTTGAGCTTATTCCCAACGCAGTGAATGAAATGAAGGACCCGGAAAAGAATTTGAAGAAAGCCATTTTCGGCGCCATCATCATTACCATCATCATTTATATTTTTGTAGCGCTGGTTGCCGTCGGCAATCTTACGCCTGAAGAGATCAGCAAATACAAAGAATACGCCCTTGCTGTGGCAGCCAAACCCGCTCTCGGTGAATTCGGATTTCTGTTGATCGGTCTTGGGGCCTTGCTATCCACATCCTCAGCAATCAACGCTACCATGTTCGGCACAGCGCGCCTGGGGATGGCTATGGCCAAAGATGAGGAGTTGCCCAAGGCGTTCAGTTACACCGAACGAACGAAAGACATTCCCTGGGTCAGTCTGGTGATCATCTCTTTGGTAACGTTGGTCTTCGTCAACATTGCGGACCTCACCATTATTTCCTCCTTCGCCAGCTCAACATTCTTACTAATTTTTTTCGCCATCAATCTGTCTGCCATACGCCTAAGACAGAAGATTGGGGCGAACATTTGGGCTCCAGCTGCTGGCTTGATTTTGGCTGGGGCTTCATGGATGGTACTTTTGGGCTATTTGTGGAAACACGATCCCAAAAGTCTTTATCAAATCGGATTTTTTTATGCCGCAGTGATGCTTGCTGAGTTATTATTCAGCCAGCGAGCATTGATAAAGCGCAGAAAGGCTTCGCAAGGATAAAGCCATGATGCCCTTTGCCGCCTCCCCCCCATCTGCATCCTCTCGATTGGCGTTTGTGCTTGGCGGTGGCGGCGCCCGCGGGGCCATGCAGGTAGGAGCATTGCTCGCCCTGTTGGAGGCCAACATCCAACCCGATATGCTCATCGGCACATCTATTGGCGCTGTCAACGCGGCCATGGTTGCCATTCATGGGTTCACGCAAAATGGCATGGATCACCTGATTCATGCCTGGCTGGAAGCCAAGACAACGGATCTGCTTCCGGGGGATTATCTGCGCATTGCCGTTCGGACCATGATAAACAGCATGGGCAAGGCGATCTACCAGGAAGAGATGCGTGCGTTCTATATCGGTATTGGCATCCGACCTGAGTTGCAATTTCGAGACTTCCAGCACCCTAAGCTCTACTGCGTCGCCACCGATCTGAACCGCTATGACACCTATATTTTTGGCAACGATCCGGAACAATTTGTTCTAGATGGCGTCCTGGCTTCGGCAGCAATCCCACCATGGATTCCCCCTTTGCGGCTGGGCAACGAGTTGCTGATGGACGGCGGCGCTCTCAGCAACCTTCCCATCGAACCCGCCATGCGCATGGGCGCGACAGAGATCATCGCTTTGGACCTGTTTGATCCCCGTCCGCCCGATTTAGAAGCTCGCGGCTTCTCGCCATTTATCGAGAAACTGCTCACCTCGGTGGAGCATCGTCAAGTAACCATGGAGTTGGCTTTGGCGAGAAGCCGCGGGCTTGTTGTGCATCATTGGCAGCTCCGATATCATCGGAGCGTGCCCGTTTGGGATTTTCGGGATACAGAAGACCTTTTTCAAGTAGGATACATGCAAGGGATGGCCTACCTTAGACAGAAGCGACCGGGGATGAACCCTGCCACGCAAGGCGAATCCCACAGGCAAACGTTGCAGGCCTGGTGGCGTCGGTTCGTGGAGAAGTTCCGTTAACTGCAGTTGTTGGGGACGCTACATGCGACGTGAAGATCCGCTCTCTGATGAGCAGTTGGACGCAGTGCGCCCTTCTGTCGGCCTGATGCCGCTCCGTAAAACGCTATATTGCTTCGACCACATAGTCATAAATCCGCCGTTTGATGCGTAAATCATTCAGTTGCAATCCCAATGCCGCAATATCGGGGTCAGGAGTGAACAAATCATCCTCCTTGCTGGCCTTATTGGCTCGTAATTTGCGCTGATTGAGCAACCACGAAAGCTTCAGTTCGTGAAGCTCACGCATCAGCACATAAAAACGATGCTGCAAAACCAACCGTTCCCGCTCGTCCTCGACATCCATAGCTTGCTCGAGCTGTTCTAATTCCTCCTCCAACGCATGCATTTTAGCTTCGATATGGGCGATGATCTCTAGCGATGGCCGTCCATGGTTTTCGCCCACGCGCCATGCTGGCGGCGTCAATAGATCGATCTGAGCAGCGTCTTCACTTTGTTCCGTAACGGGGGAAGGGGCATCCACCTCCAGCGTCACAATGGCCTTCGGCGAAATCGTCATCACCTCGCCAATGGGGCGACCCCAAACATCGGTTTGGCGATATGGCCTAGTCAATGTTAGTTCCTGACTGATGGGATTATATAGACGCGCGAGAAGTCGATTGGCCTGCCATTGAAGGCTACTTAATGGCGCATCTTCCTGAAACACCCCCCAACGCGTTTGTTCGCCCCCGCCATCCACACGGACAAGCATGGGGGGATTTTGGAATCCAGCATTGAGCCGTTGAAACCGGATGTCATCAGGCGAGCCCTGGCCAATATAGACGGCGATGTCATGTCGCACGGACCGTTCCGAGCGTGCATCGGGGACGTACATGAATGGTCCCGCATCCCCCGCGCGTAATGCCAGGTCGGAAACGGTGATCCATTCCACCGAACGCCGCAAAATCAAAGAGATGGCGCCTTCTTCGCTGGCTTGATAGGCGCGAATGCCTTTGGCCATCACAGCGCTGACGCCATCTTCATCAACAATGGCCACATAATCATGATAGGGGAAGGTGCGCACTTCCACCAATTCCCGCTGCCCCATCATCACTTTTGAGAGGGGTTCTCCGATGTGGCGAGGCAATAAATCGCGATCATTAGGCTTGCGCTTCACCATATCGAAGGGCATGCCAGCGTAAATGTCACCCACTCTGGCGGTTTCGAAAACCATGACTACCTTGAAATTCACGCCCTGAGAATCTAGGTCCACCTGCCATCGCACTAAAGGAGCATCATCAAAAGTCAACCTCACCACTGCATTCACCGTAGCGCCATTCAATTGACCGACGGCATGATAGCGTATGACACAATGATGGTCGCTACGCTCCTCCAGGAGCAGGGGACCTTGAATCAGACATGGCGCCATTTGCTCTCCCGGCTCTTCAGAATAGGTGTCTCCTTGCTCCGCGATCACCATGAGACGACCAAGCCTCGAACCATTCAGATGCACCAACCCATCGGCATCGATCCTGGCGGAATAATGATCGTTTTGCCAACGAAATTCGGAAACCGGCGTCTGTGGCCTGGCGATCGGCGCAACTTGGGTCACAGGCCATACGCCTATGCCCCCGGTTTCCACGCGAAAGAGCTGATCGCCCGCAGCTTGCCAGCCATCAAAGCCAAACGCCTCGGTGCTGACTGCGTAATAGCCCGATTTGAAATCGCGCAAAATGGATCGCAAAGAGACGATGGCATCCTCCGTCAAAGCCTCGTACAGGGTGCGATAATGCACCTCCATTTTTTCATGCACTTGATCGATGCTGACGCCACAAATGCAGTCATGCACCGTATTTTGCAAGAGCAAGCGGGCCCAGTTTTCGTAAAAATCCCCCTGATACGCTCGGCCTTTCAATTGCGCCATCGCTGCCAGCGGCTCAGCGATCTTGAAAAGCAATTGCTCACAATCGTGGTTCATGATCTTGAGATACGTACGGGTGGAGAGGGTCCCTGGGAAGGTGGCGCCAAACTTTCCTGAGTTTAACTCGCCAGCAATAACCGGCGCCTCCGCGATTTTTGGTTGAACCTCTCGCACAAAATCCCCGGGCGTGGAGGCCCGAAGCTCGATCTCCGGAGGAATCTCCGACGCCAATTCCCGATAAAACAACATCGGATCTTCGGGTGCTTGTTCAAGATCATAACCATCGAATAGCGGGATGTCTGGGGTCGGATAGAAGGGACGAAGCTTCTCCACCTCTGTCATCAGACGTCTGACCGCTATCTCAGGGGCATGGGTAACGCCATATAAATTCCGATATCCGCCAAAAAGATTCACAGCCAAAAGCTTTTGACCATCGGCCCCTTGCCAATAAAAATAGGGCGTCAGCTGGGGCACCCCTCGCCAAACAAAAACCGCTTCCAAGTCGAATAGTCGGTGTAGTTGCGGTGCTTGCGAGATATGACCAAAGGTGTCGACCAGCCAACCTGTGCGGTGCTCGCCCCCAAACTTTTGCATGTCTTGCTGGCCATACTGGAGGTTGCGCAACAGGGACTCGCCGCCAGTCAGTCGCCAATCGGGTTGGCAATAATATGGGCCTATGATCAGACGTCCCTGGCTGACCAACGCATTCACTTTCTCTTGGTAGGCCGGTGAAAGAGCAATTAAATCTTCAATCACCAATGTTTGCCCATCAAGTAGATAACGAAATTCAGGATTATAAGCCACCCGCTTTTCGATGGTGTCGATCAGTTGAGGAATCCAACGACTGGTGTAGATCGAGGTCAAAAACCATTCCCGATCCCAGTGTGTGTGATTGATGATATGGGCGATGGTTTTCATAGAACAATCCTTATGAGCCATGACGAACGAAGTCCAAAAGGTCCTCCAGCGAGCACGTAGCCAGCCCGATCACATGGTCTCCGCCGCCATAATACACATAGACCTGATCGCCAACCACAGGATTAGCGCAAGAAAACACCACATTAGGCACGTCGCCTCGCAGCTCCCACAACTCTTTTGGTTCCAAAATCGGTTGTCGGGGCCGGCGAATAACCTTGGTGGGATCCTCCAGGTCGAGCAAACAAACCCCCAATCGATACACTTTGTCTTCATCCACGCCATGATAAAGCATCAACCATCCTTCTTCGGTGCGGATGGGCGCGCCATTTGCCCCTACCTTGAGATTATCCCAATGACTCAGGGGGCGCGGCCCGAAGATGGGCGCCATGTCTTCCTCTCTCCAGGTGAGAAGATCGTCACTATAAGCGATCCAGACATCGGGCTGACGACGGTGAAAGGCCGCAAAGCGCCCTCCGATGCGCTCAGGGAAAAGCACATGATCTTTGTTGTGCTCCCCGCGGACGATGGGGCCCATGCGCTCCCAGACAATCAGATTCTGACTGCGGACAATCATAGGCAAAATGCCTCCACCCCGAATGGCGATTTCTGGGGGCCCCAGCACGCTTTTCCCGTACGCGGTGTAGGTCATATAAAACACGCCTTCCAACTCGACTACGCGAGGATCTTCGACGCCTCTGGCGTCAAAATCATCTTGAGGTGAAAGCACGGGTTGGCGCAGACGATTCCAATGGATGCCATCGGCGCTCACCGCATACCCAATGCGGCTGATCCAGTCCAGCCCTTGTGCGCGGTAATGCATATGAAAAAGGCCATTGTGGTAAATCACCGATGGGTTAAACACATGATAGGCTTCCCAGGACGAAGTAGGGATGGGAAGCAACAATGGATTGGCAGGATGACGTTTGAGTTTCAAGAGAGGCTCCAATAATTAGCGATCAATGCATGCAACTATGTCTCAGGGTACAGCACTTTGCCACTATCCGGATCAACCCACCGAATCTTGTCGGTGCGGAATCGTAGCCATATATCCTGATTGGGGGCGGTCAGAAAGGTGGGATGCGTGGAGACTTTGATGACGTTTCTTTCAAATTTCACTGTTAGCAAATTCTGTTGCCCCAAGGGTTCGACCACCAGCACTTGCGCCTTGAAGGCGTCGGGCGCTGGTTGGCTTAACGCCTCCATATTTTCCGCCCGAATGCCGATCAAAATGGATTTTCCATCGTATGAGCATAACATATCTCGCATGGCTGGTTCAGGCTGCAAATCGAATTGCCCCACGTGCACCCAGACTTGTCCTTGCTGACAACGCACCTGGCCTTCGATAAAATTCATAGGCGGATTACCGATGAACCCTCCGACAAACTGGTTAACCGGCAGATCATACACGGTGGTGGGGTGATCACATTGCAGAATTTTGCCATCGCGCATGACCGCAATGCGATCGCCCATGCTTAAAGCCTCGATCTGATCATGAGTCACATAAATGGTCGTCGCTTTGATATCCGCCAACAAACGTTTCAGCTCCGCGCGCATTTCCAGACGTAATAACGCATCCAAATTGCTGAGGGGCTCATCCATTAACAATACATCCGTCTTCATCGCGATCGCCCGAGCCACCGCGACCCGCTGTCGCTGCCCGCCACTCATCTTGTTGGGATATCGCTTCAGCATCGATTCAATATGGAGCATCTCTGCCGCCTGTCTGACACGACGATCGATCTCCTTTTTATCAACTTTATGCATCTTGAGACCAAATGCGATGTTATCGTACACCGTCATGTGCGGGAAGATGGCATAGCTTTGAAACACCATGGAGATATTCCGCTCTCTAGGAGGAAGAAAGGTCACATCGCGGCCTCCGATGCTGATTCGCCCTCTGTCTGCCATGCCCAGGCCAGCAATGGCCCGCAGCAGGGTCGTCTTACCGCAACCGCTAGGCCCCAAGAGGACAAGAAATTCCTGATCTTCGATGGTCAGGCTGACATCATCGACAGCAACGAAATCTCCGAATTTTTTGGTTACATGTTCTATCTTGATTTCTGCCATGAGGTTCTCCTATTTGCTGATTTGTCCCCACATGTTGAAGAGGTAACGACGGATGAAGAAGATAAAGATCAATGCCGGAATGATCATGGCGAAAGCGCCAGCAAACTGATATGGCTCAGAAGAGCCCGAGAGGGTGAAGAACACTTGCGCAGGCAAGGTGCGATTGTTCACCGTGAGGATGCTGGCGGCAAACACCTCATTCCAGGACATGACAAAGGTAAAAATCGCCGCTGCTGCAATGCCGGGCAACACCAGCGGCAACACAACCACGCGGAACGCCTGGAAAGGTGTACAACCAAACACCTTTGCCGCCTCTTCCAATTCATAGGGGACGCTGGCGAAAACGCTCCCGATCACCAAAATCGTCGTGGGCAGGGTCAAGGCCGTGTGCATCAACGCCAGGCTGTACACGCTATCGTAAATATTCAGATTGATAAACACGACAGCCAGGGGAATAGAAAGAATAATGATGGGAAATGCACGCACTGCCAGAATAGAAATCTTGAAGAAATTCCGGCCCGGAAACAGAAACCGAGAGGTGGCGTAGCCCGCTGGCGCGGCAATGATGGTGGATAACACCAGTGTAATCAACGCCACCGTGATACTATTGATCAACCCCGGCACAATCCCCTGAGACTTCAGGAAAAACTTCATCGTATCGAACGAAAAAGGAATAAAAGGCAACACACTCTTGGGGTAAGCGCGCACCATCTCCGGCGTGGTTAACGCCATGGAAGCGATAAAATAGATGGGAAGCAACACCCAGGCGGCCAACAAAACCGCAATGCCATACGTCATGGCGCGGGTCATCCGCCGACGCCGAATCATCCGACGACGTACAGCAAGCGCCTCCGGCGAATATTGGATATCATGTATTTCTGGCGAAGGTGACGCTACACTCATACCGCTGCCTCCTCCTGAGACCGAATTGTACGTAAATAAACCACTGCAATTGCCATTGAAATCAACAAAATAAACGCCGCATACGCCGCAGCCACATTGGGATTCCGCAATTCACTGTATTGACGGAAGGTTTCATTGGCCAGCGAGGTAACCACATCGCCCCCGCTGAGGGCTACGACTACGGCAAATATCTGCAAAGCAAAAATTGTGCGCAAGATCAAAGCCACCTGAAGACTGGGGCGCAAAAGCGGCAGAATGATGTAACGCACCCGCTGCCATAACGTCGCCCCAAAGACCTCACCCGCCTCAAGCACTTCTTGAGAGATGGCTTGTAGTCCAGACACCACGATCACCATGACCAACGACGTCGCCCGCCATATCTCAGCCAGCCAGATGGCGATGATAATCCAATAACGGGTATCCGCCGAGAGAAAGGTGATGGGCTTATCGATAAAGCCAAGTCCTTGCAATATGGAATTCAAGAAACCATGTTGGGTGAAAATCGAAAACCAGATGATGCCCGCAGCCAGATCCGAAATAGCCAGCGGAATGGCAAAGATATAGAGAAAAATCGTGCTGCCTTTCAACCGGGCCTGAATGACCAAAGCCATGATCACCGCTAGCACCAGCTGGAAGGGAATAATGAGCACCGTCAATAAAAAGGTTGCGGTGACAGCGGGCCAGAAAAAGCGATCATGAATCATTTTTTCAATATATTGGGTGGTGAATTCCCCGGTATTGCCGCGCTCCACCCGGCCCTGCTCCTTA
>WFTO01000102.1 GCA_015485435.1 Anaerolineae bacterium
CAAACCCTTGCAGGCCCGACCCAAATCCTTGGAACAGCTAACATTCCCAACTTCCAATTCTATAAATTGGAATGGAGCAGCGCCGGAGCGCCCGATCAATGGCATTGGTTCGCAGGCGGAGAAGCACCGGTGGATCACGGCGTCTTGGGGGCATTCGATCCCGCCCTGGTCCCCCCCGGCGCCTATAACATCCGGTTGGTGGTAGTCGACATCACTGGGAATTACCCCGAGCCCTGCGTCGTCCAGATCAACATCCCCGGTTCATGACCATCACCGAACCGATCGCGGACGTTCTGACCTGATGACGTACATGGACGTCGTCTTTCAAGAAAGCTATTTTGATGATGAGCGAAGCCTGCACCATTCGACAATGATGTTCTGGTTTCAGTCGTGATGGGTCATGCTTCCCCAAGCAACAATCGCGTCATCATCAATCATTTTGTACGACGGTTGGTTGCAATGTTATTGGCCTTGCCTGGCAAACCCAGGCGCGCAATGTACATCGTTCTGGCGTTGTTCTGGTTGTTACATACCCATGCATACGCCCAGGAAGGAAGCGGCTGGATCAAAGAACATGGTCCAGTCGCATTCGTTACACATATTGCCGTCGATCCCTCAGACCCCGAATTCCTTCTGATTTTTGTCGCCAATAGCGCCCACCGCAACCCCGATCAAACCCAAACCCTTCAGGGCCAGGCTTTAGAAAGCTGGGCCCCTTATTTTAGTCTGGATGGCGGATCTACCTGGCAACCGGCATCCAATGACCTGGCGGAGGTCAAACCGACGTTTCTCAAAATATTTCTGGACGGGGATCAGTCCGTCGCCTGGGTAGGGACCGAAGAACATGGCCTGTGGCGCAGCGATAATCGAGGTCGCACCTGGCGACCAACCCGCATCCCCGGGCTTACCCATCAAAAGACGATGGGTTTCACGCAAGATACTCGTGGAAGATTGCACCTGTTAACCATCGATGATACGCGATATCCGGCACAACACCTTTACACCAGCCGCGATGGCGGCAAAACCTGGAGCCATCGTCAACTACAAACCAATCAGAATCTTTCTAATATCGCTACAGCCAACATTTTGGCCGATCCCTTCGACGGCAACCGGTTATACATCACCACCACGGGCGGCTTGTTGGTCTCTGAGAATGCGGGATTCAGCTGGAAATATGTGAAATTGCCCTTCAACGACCAGGAAGAAGCGGTAGGAAATGTGGTAATGGCCACGGACGCCACGCAACGAGGGCGTCTCTTTCTGGTCCAACTCGTGAAAACCCCTCAGGGCGAACGTCGACTGCTGAGCTTTCGCTCCCTGGATGGAGGATTCACCTGGCATGAACAACCCACCATCCTTTCCTTCCTTCCCGGCGTTCACACCGAGGCCACGCCCATTCCGATCACCCTCAAAGTGGACCCGCGCAACAGACAACACCTGCTGTTAGCCACCAACGCCGGTCTCTGGCGCTCCCCCGATGGTGGAGCCACCTGGCGATTGGCAGGTCCGCAATTGGCTGGCGTGGCCATTTGCGATGTCATCATCCATCCCCAACAAAAAGGACGATGGGTGGCCATCGGAGCGGGGGGCCTTTGGACCACCGAAACCGCGGGCAATCCCTGGCGCGCCAGCGTGTCTGGCCTACCCGCCACTGGCAATATCCATGCATTGACCCGCCTGCGTGGGAATCAACATGTCATCCTCGCCCTGAACGGCGGCTTTCTCCCTGCAGATGACCTAACCCATCCCTTATGGCGTAGCGTCGATAACGGCAAAAGCTGGATGCCTGCTATGCGCGGTCTCGAGGGTGTGCGGATACGTGATATCATCGCTCACCCATATCTGTCAGAGACCGCCTTCGCCTTGACCGATCAAGGGCTTGCTCGCACCGACAATGGCGGTATCTCCTGGCTACAACGTCCCCTCGAACACTATCCACTGACGATAGCGGCAGACCCAACCGCTCCGCGTCTCTATGTTGGCACAGGCCAGGGCCTGCTATTGAGCGTCGACAAGGGCGACTCCTGGCGACAGGTCTTCCAGCGAGGCAGCGTCATTGCCGTTACTGTGGACGCAGAAGGCGCGTTGTTCCTTGCTTCTTATGACAAGGAGGGCCAACTTGGCCTCTGGCGCGGTCAACCCGAAGGCGCATTCTGGGAGTGGATGGGCGTCTTGCCCGTCCAGGGTGCAGTGAAACTATACGCCCATCCGCAACAACCCCAATTCATAGCCCTCACCTCACCCTGGGAAGGTATATTTATATCGACAAATGGCGGGGAAAATTGGGAACGTCGCGATGAGGGGATTCCTGCACCAACGCATTGGCGAGGCGGTTCGCCCGCACAACCCCAGGCAGCCAATATCTTGACGCTCTTCATGGATGCAGAAACCGGATTTTGGTGGGCCAGCCGCGATGGCGGCGGGGTGTTCCTCAGCGCCAACAATGGTGCCGACTGGACTGACGCAACTGGCGACATAGGGGACGCCATCATCTTGAGTTTTACTCGCACCGAGGAGGGCGTTCTCGCCGGCGCCGCCAATGGGGGCGTCTATCGAAATCAGCAAAGCCCCGCGCCGCCAGCGCCACCAGCCGAAGTCGATGTGCGGATCGAGATCCTTTGGCCTCATGAGTTCGCGCCTGTCACCAAAGCCAACCTCGCGAATCTGGGCCTGCGCCTCTATCGAGCTCGTAGCCTCGAACCACCGCCCTGTGCCTGGAGTCCCAACGTAAGCGTGTGGCAGGCTCAAGACGCAGAGCCCATGCGAAAACTTGGTCTCGCTGACCACCGTAACATTGAAGGCCACCCCTTCCCCTTCTGGACCATGAACGACATCGATGTCTCATGGGCCAACGATCCCTCCCATCAACTCATTTATCTGGCCAGAGTCACACCAGGAGTGGCGGATAGTTACGGATCCGTGTGGGTGCATGCAGCCGACGCCCGCACCTATTTACCCAATCCCCCTTCCCCCAAAGGCCTGGCGACGACGGGCGTCACCGACATCGATGGTCGCATTCTGGTCGTCTGGCCTCATGATACACAGGGCAAATTCGCCCCCCCGGAGGAGGCCGACCTGGCCAATATCAGCGCCATCCTCTTTCAGCGCGACACATTGCTGGCTTTGCAAGAAGAAGATTTGCCAGAGCGATTATGGCTCATCGGCGCTCTAGACAATCAAATCGGACGACGCCTGGCAGTGGGCAGACCGCGAGAAGT
Organism: Anaerolineae bacterium; assembly: GCA_015485435.1. Classification (GTDB taxonomy): domain Bacteria; phylum Chloroflexota; class Anaerolineae; order J102; family J102; genus M2005. Next base: position 3,219 of record WFTO01000102.1, read on the forward strand.
CGAAGGCGACGGATTCCGTTACATCATCTACGACTTCAACGATATCGATGTATCGCTGGCGCGCGATCCAGCTCGTCGGTGGGCCTTCTGGCTCGAAGCACCCGGCGCGAATCTCACCAGCAACGTATGGATCCATGGCGTTGACGCCCGCACTATCGCTCCAAAGATGACCGAACCTGTCACCACATGCCAACCTTAGACACCATGCCAAGCCCATGATCGCTGTCTTGTTTCTGGCGCTACAAACCATTCTCATTGTTCTGCTCATCATCTGGTGGATTCGGTGGTCTCCCCAAGGATTATGGTGGGCGGTCGCATCCCTTTTCCTGGCCATCGGGCTCAGCTATTTCTCTGGCGTTCTCTTCCAGGTGCCACCCTATCAGGTAGGATGCGAGGGTTTCTGTGCAGGATGGAAGGGGTTTCCTTGGCCTACCCACCACATCCAACCCGACACCCAACTCTTGTTCGATGGGCCCTCATTTGTGAGAAATGGATTCTTCTATTATGCTGTGCTCTTGGCTGTGAGCGCATTCATTGCCTGGTTGGCGAGCTGGTTTCGTTGGAGCCAACGTTCCTGGAAACAACGGATTTTCTTCATCTTCATCGTGATTGTGCTTCCTTTGGCCACCCTGCCCATGTGGATTGCGCCTCCCCAACCCCAACTAAGTAAACCGGACCAACGACTGGTCATCAACGCCGCTCGCGATTGGCGTTGGCAGCTGCACCTACGCGGCTGGATGGATCGCCGCCTCGCCCTGGAAGACCTTCGAGCCAGTCCTAATGGCGAGGGGCAACGCGTTTGCTTCCGAATTTACACCTGGTTTTACCTTCCCTACCAACGCGCATACATCGATCTGGATACGGCAGGGGTTTTGGCGATCAAAGGCGGTGAAATCCCTCTCTCTCAATCCTGTTGGACGCAACCCTGACATGTCGAAAACAACATTCTTCGTATTATTGTTCCTAGCTTTCATCCTTGGTTGCGGGGCTTTGGCAACCAGTTGTGCAACGGGCGTCTATCTTTTTCAAGCAATCCAAGATCGATCGGCCGATATCGGCCGCATCGATTTACTGCCTGAAGTCACCATCACGTATGAAGAATGGTCTCAGACTTCTTCGGCAACAGCCACGCCCACAACGCCCACGGCGACCCCATTCCCCTCCCCTACGCCAGAACCAAACGCCACACCGGTCCAACACCCTTCGACCGAAGCATTGATCCGTTCGGTGGAGGTCCCACCCAACGACCCGATCGACCTGGCAGCACGACTTCGCCCCGAGCTAGGCAAAGTGCCGCGAATAGTCCAAACAGAAGCGCCAAACTACCAGGAAGGGGATGTAATCTCCTTTTGGGTGAGCAATAGCGACACAGACAGAAATTGGCGAATCAAAGCGGAGCTGGTGGTCAAGGGCAAACACGTCTACATGTGGCGCGAATTGGGAGCCAACGTCAAGGAGAAGGACCTGCGCAAAGCCGCTGCATTTTTTGATGAACACATCTATCCTACGGACCGCGAATTCTTCGGCAGCGAATGGTCGCCGGGCATCGATGGCGACCCGCGCTTACATGTACTTCACGCCAGGGGATTGGGAGACACCATAGCCGGCTATTTCTCTTCGGCCGATGAAATCCCCCGGGCCATTCATCCTTATTCTAACGAAAAGGAGATGTTCTACATCAACATCGACAACAATAAACCCGGCAGCGCCTTCTACAATGGCACCCTGGCGCATGAATTTCAGCACATGATCCACTGGTATCAAGACAAAAACGAGTCGACATGGCTCAACGAAGGCGCATCCGAGCTGGCCATGGAGCTCAACAACCTTCGCCGCAGCTCCAGTTATTCCCCCGACAGCGCGTTTGCAGACAATCCCGACATCCAGCTCAACACCTGGCCCGATAGCGATGAAAGCTACGCCCATTATGGCAACGCGTACCTCTTTATCAGCTATTTTCTGAGCCGGTTCGGCGAAGACGCCACCAAAGCCCTGATAGCCAGCGATAAAAATGGCATGGAATCGGTGGAAGAAACGTTAACACAGATTGGAGCAGGCGTCACCGCAACCGACTTCTTTGCCGATTGGGTCGTTGCCAATTGGCTCGACGACACCACCCTGGGTGACGGGCGCTGGGGGTATCCGGACTACCTGGTTGATCGCATGACGCCCGTGGCGGAATTCGATAGCCTGCCCGCCAGCTACAGCGACACCGTGCATCAATATGCCGCCGATTACTACACCTTCCCCGCGGACAGCGAAACCATCACCATCACCTTTGCCGGAGACCCACAAACCAGGCTCGCCGCGACCGACGCCCACAGTGGACGTTGGGCCTGGTGGAGCAACCGCGTGGATGAATCTGACACGCGACTCACCTTTCCCGTCGACCTGACCGGCGTCAATGCAGCCACCTTACGCTTCTTTACCTGGTACGACATCGAAGAGCTTTGGGACTACGCCTATATCGAGGTCAGCGCGGATGGCGGAAACACCTGGACCATTCTGGAAACAGATCGAACCACCCGAGACAACCCCAATGGCAATGCCTACGGCCCAGGCTATACAGGTAAAAGCCAGGGAGACACCGCCGAGTGGGTGGAAGAGCAGGTGGACCTCAGCCCCTTTGCAGGACAGAACATCTTGGTGCGCTTTGAATACGTCACCGACGCGGCCGTCACCCAGCCCGGCATGTTCATCGACAATGTCTCCATCCCTGAAATCGGTTATTATCAAGACTTTGAAAACGGCCCAGGCGACTGGCAATCCGAGGGCTGGCTTCTGACCAACAACACCCTGCAAGAACATTGGCTGGTGCAAGTGATCGAACGCAAAAAAGGAAAAGAACTCACGGTTCACCGCATGGAAGTGGGACCCGATGGTCGAGGCACACTCCAACTCACCAACGTCGACGATCGCTACGATCTCGTTTTGATCATCTCCGCTTACGCACCGGTCACGGTCGAAAAAGCCTCCTATCAATTCGACATTCGCTAATCTCCTTTCCTTCTGCAACGACGTTATGACGACCTCCTATCGGAATCCATACACCATCGGTGGTTGGGTGAGCGGCCAGCGCTATTATGGCCACACCGATCTCCGACAATATATCCTGCTTGGATCCGATAATTACATATGGGTCATTGGCACGCGTCGCGTCGGCAAAACATCCTTGCTCCGACAGTTGGACGTTCAGGGGCGCAAGCACTATCTGCCCATCTACTGGGATATGCAAGGCTGCGTCAGCATGGAAGACCTGCGGGATGAATTGCTCTTCGCCTTGGAAGATCGGGCAAGCCAACTCCAAAAATTGGGCGTCAACCTCGACAAACTCGCGCGCGAGGATGCCGCCAACATGCTGCGAAAAGTCTGTCGCCAGGCAGAAAAACAAAGCAGCCGCGTCCTCCTGCTCATCGATGAACCTGAACCATTGATCCAGTTGGCCCAGGATGACCCGAAAACTGTCCAACGATTGCGTGCAGCCTTCCAGCGTCCACCCAACCTTCGCGTGGTGTTGGCCTCCACCAAAACGCTGATCTCCTTGCAAGAAAACACCCAAGAGTGGCCAACCTCACCCTTTCTTTCCGGCTTCGCCCCCATCTACCTGAATGGTTTGGAGCGCGAGGATGCAGAAAAACTCATGCGCCAGGAACAACGCAACCCTGTGCATGTGAGTCCCGAGGCCACCGTCCGCATCCATGATTATACGGGCGATCATCCTTATCTGTTACAATGGCTCTGTTACCATCTCTATCGACCCAACCATAGCTTGCGTCTGCCCCAGAAGGGGGACATTGTCTTAGACGCCATGCTATCCACCCTCTTTCGACTCCAATTTGATCAGCTTTCGCCCGCAGAACGACGTATTTTACTTCTTCTTGCCGAGAGAAACCATGACGCCGCCAAGATCGCCTCGGCATTGAAGATGAAGCCCACCGAAGTTCGCATGTATCTTTACGTGATGACTCGATTGGGTTATACACGCCGCTTGCAAAATGTAACATTTGCCGTCGGCAATCGCTTTTTGCATCGATGGCTGGTCGAAAATTACTCGCAACTTTCGGTCGAAGACGCGGACATTTCCGATCAGCGAGTGCGCGAAATGGCCCAAGCCGGTCTGCGCGAAGAAGAAATCTACTGGCAAGAACAACTACGGATCTATCGCGAGCGATTAGGAAAACTGGAATTGGCGGCCGCCAAGCATGGCGACGCGCCCCCAGATCGCCTTCAAGAAACGATCCGAGCCCATAAACGCCACATCAAAGCCCTGGAACGCAAAATCGATGCGTTTCATAAGACGTATGACTGAGGAAACCATCATGAACATTCCCCTAGTTGATCTCAAAGCCCAATATCAATCCATCAAACCCGAGATCGATGCCGCCATTCAACGCGTCATCGATAACACTGCATTCATCATGGGCAAAGAAGTCGCCCAATTCGAAGAAGCCTTTGCCGATTATTGCGGCGTGGACTACGCCATTGGCGTCTCTAGCGGCACGGGCGCGCTCTTCCTGGCCCTGCTGGCCCACGGCATCGGCCCCGGCGATGAAGTCATCACCACGCCGTTCACCTTTTTCGCTACTGGCGAAGCCATCGCCCAGGTCGGCGCCCGTCCCGTTTTTGTGGACATTGATCCCGTCACCTATAACATCAACCCCGAATTGATTGAAGCTGCCATCACCCCTTACACCAAGGCCATCATGCCTGTGCACCTTTATGGACAGCCAGCCGACATGGCCGCCATCCAGGCCATTGCCGAAAAACATGGCTTGATAGTCATCGAAGATGCTGCGCAAGCTCACGGCAGTCGCTATCATGGCCTGCGCGCCGGTGCGTTGGGCGATTCCGCCTGTTTCTCCTTTTATCCAAGCAAAAATTTAGGTTGCTACGGGGATGGCGGCATGGTTGTCACCAATGATGCCAAAGTGGCAGAGCGCGTGCGCAAACTACGCGATCACGGACGCCAGTCGAAATACTTGCACGACGAACTCGGCTACGGACATCGCCTGGATGGCATTCAGGCTGCCATTTTGGGCGCCAAGCTGCCCCACCTGGATGCATGGAATGCAGCCCGGCGAGCGCGCGCCGCACACTATGCCGAATTGCTCGCCGATCTCCCCGTCCATCCCCCACAGCAAGCCCCCGACACCGATCCCGTGTACCACTGCTACACCATCCGATTGGAAGAGGACTTCGACCGCGACGCCATCGTCGCCCAGCTAAAACAGGAAGGGGTCGGAGTCGGCGTACATTATCCCATTCCCCTCCATTTGCAACCCGCATTCCGGTTCATGGAGCTGGAACCGGGCGCATTTCCCATCTCGGAATACATGGCCGACCACGTCCTCTCCTTGCCCATCTATGCCGAACTTACTGACGAACAACAGGAATACGTGGTGCAAAAACTTCGTGAGGCGCTACAAACATGAGTAAAGTCCGCCGAGACACGTTGCTCTTCCTGGCGCTGAGCATTGTGCTCATCGTCCTTAGCTACCTCTTTTTTCGTTATGCCTACGACTTCGCCGATGGATGGCCCTTCTCCCAGGAAATTATCCTGGCCTTTGTGGGGGCCATCATTACAATTTTAATCACTGCAGTCCTGTTGAACAAACAAACCGAAGTCGAACTGAAAAAAGAGGAAAGCATCAAATACCTGGAGTTAAAAAGCTCCATTTACATGGACCTCCTAGATCATCTACAGAAAATCTTTTTGGCTGGCGAAGCGACCGAGGCCGATATCATCACTCTGAAGTTTCTCAACCATAAACTGGCGCTGGTGGCCGATCCTGTGGTGCTCATGCAATTCGAACAATTCATCCGCACCTTCACCCGACGGGTGGAAAGCCCCGACGAAGGCGAAGAATCGGAGATTTCGGAGGAAGATGAGGATGTGTTGATGCGAGAGCTTGCCAAACTCACCGTCGCCATTCGCCATGACCTGGTGGGCCAGCTGGACGCCCAGGAGCCCGTTTCGCTCAAACGCATCGCCCAGCAAATCCATCGCAACAGCGACATACTGGAAGATTATGATTAACGACCATTCATGACGCGATGCAGAAAATCTTGTCATACACACATTTTTCAGGTTTCATGACTTTATGTTTGCGGCAGGGGCATGTAAAATAAGGTCATCCTATGTTGAAAACCAATCTTTTTCTCAAAGTCGAGGAAGCGCCCATGGACCTTTTAACCGGTCTCAAACAAGAATCTGTCACAGAGATGGATTTATCGGATTATTGCACGTTTGAAGCAGGCGTATCGGTTCGCGATGTGTTGGCTCAAATGCAAGAAGCACATTGTCGAAATGCATTGATTCTGCAAAGTGGGAAGCTGGTGGGCATTTTCACCGACCGGGACGTGTTAATGAAAGTCGCCAATCACGCCGACGCCCTGGATAAAAAGATCGATGAGTTGATGACGCCCGATCCCATCACCCTGTCCAAGGCGGCGACTGCGGCGGATGCGCTGGCCTTAATGGTGCGTAAGCACATCCGCAATGTCCCTATTGTAGAAGAGGATGGCGCCGTCATCGGTAATTTCACCCATTTCTCGGTGTTGGATTTCCTGGCGGAACAATTCCCTGACATCACAGTTGAAAGTTACCCGGTCTACCCGCGACGCTTTTCCCGGCGCCGCCACGGCGGATAATTCCCAAATACAATCATTTCTCTGACGTCCAAGTCTGGTCGCCTTCAACTACGCCAGGCCCATTTCATCTAAGGCTTCACACTTTCGTCCTGACCTTGGACTGCAGATATTGTAATGAATCCCAAGGAGAAACAATGCGATGACCACAAAAAGGTATGCGCCAGTCAAAGAGCTGGAGGACGTCGTCATTCGGTTTGCCGGAGACTCGGGTGACGGCATGCAACTTACAGGCAGCCAATTCACCAACACGGCTGCCATCGTCGGCAATGACATCAGCACCCTGCCCGACTACCCTGCTGAGATCCGTGCCCCTGCGGGCACCCTGGGCGGCGTCAGCGGCTTCCAGGTTCATCTAGCCGAACGAGACATCTGGACGCCAGGTGATTCTCCCCACGTACTGGTGGCCATGAATCCCGCGGCGCTTAAGGTCAGCCTGCCAGATCTCGAGCCTGGCGCCATCATCATCGTCAACACCGACGCCTTCACGGCCGGCAATCTCAAAAAAGCTGGCTACGAAAGCAACCCCCTCGAGGATGGCTCTCTCAATCAATTCCAGGTCATCCCCGTGCCCATTACCATGCTCAACCGCAATGCGGTCGAGGGCGTCGAGGGTCTGGACAAGAAAAGCGTAGACCGCAGTAAAAATTTCTTTGCCCTGGGCCTGATTTACTGGATGTTCGACCGCCCACTGGAGCCGTCCATCGAATGGGTGAAGAAAAAATTCGGCAAACGCAATCCCGCAGTGGCCGAAGCGAACATCAAGGCACTCCAGGCAGGGTATTTTTATGGCGAAACGGCCGAGATCTTCCAAACGCGCTTCCGCATCAAGCCCGCCAAACTGCCCCCCGGCGTCTATCGCAAAATTTCAGGAAGCGAAGCCGCCGCATTGGGGCTGGTGACAGTCGCTCGAAAAGCAGGCAAACCCCTGTTCTATGGCGCGTATCCCATCACTCCAGCCAGCGATATTTTGCACAACCTGGCGCCCCTGCGAAATTTCGATGTAATCACCTTCCAGGCGGAAGATGAGATCGCTGCCATGGGTGCGACCGTCGGTGCGGCATTTGCCGGCGCCGTCGCCGTCACCGGCACCAGCGGCCCAGGCATCGCCCTGAAGAGCGAAGCCATGAACCTGGCCGTGATGCTAGAACTGCCCATGGTCATCATCAACGTACAACGTGGCGGCCCCAGCACCGGTCTACCCACGAAAGTAGAGCAATCGGATCTATTGCAGATAATGTTCGGTCGCAATGGCGAAAGTCCCATGCCCGTCGTGGCCGCTTCTTCTCCATCCGACTGTTTTGACACCGCCATCGAAGCCTATCGCCTGGCGTTACGAGCCATGGCCCCCGTGGCTATGCTTATGGATGGCTACCTGGCCAATAGCTCCGAACCCTGGCGCATCCCTAATCCCGACGATATCCCCCCTATTGAAATCAATCACCCATCAGAGCCGAACAGCCCCGATGGCAAATTCCTGCCCTACAAACGGAATCCCGTCACATTGGGGCGCCCGTGGGCCATCCCCGGCACGCCTGGCCTGGAACATCGCGTGGGCGGCCTGGAAAAATCGCCTGAATTCGGTAACGTCTCCTATGCCCCCGAACATCATCAACGCATGACCAACGAGCGGGCCGCCAAAGTGGCGCGACTGGCCGACATCATCCCCGAACAAGAGGTGTTTGGCCCCAAAGAAGGCGAGTTGCTGGTCGTTGGTTGGGGCGGCACTTATGGCGCCATCCATGCCGCCGTGGCTCAGGCTCAGGCCAAAGGATATTCGGTGGCGCAGGCGCATATCCGCTACCTCAACCCCTTCCCGCGCAACCTGGGTTACATCCTCCAGAATTACGACAAGATCCTCGTCCCCGAATTGAACATGGGGCAACTGGCCCTGCTGCTCCGGGACCGCTATCTGGTGGATGTGATTTCCCTGAACAAGGTCCAGGGGCGTCCGTTCAAAATTAGCGAAATCAGCGCAAAAATCGACGAATTACTGGCTGGAGAATAATCATGGCAATGGCTCCCGAAATCAAACTCACCCGCAAGGACTTCGTGTCCGATCAGACCGTTCGTTGGTGTCCGGGATGCGGCGACTACGCCATCCTGGCCACCGTGCAGAAGACCCTGCCGCGACTGGGCATTCCCAAAGAGAAATTCGTGTTTGTCTCCGGGATTGGTTGCTCCAGCCGCTTCCCCTACTACATGGATACGTACGGCATCCATAGCATCCATGGCAGGGCGCCCACGCTGGCCACAGGTATCAAGCTTTCGAACCCAGACTTAAGCGTCTGGGTGATCACCGGGGATGGCGACGCCCTCTCCATCGGCGGCAACCACATCCTGCATGCAGGTCGCCGCAACATCGATCTCAACATCTTGCTCTTCAATAATCGCATTTATGGCCTGACCAAAGGGCAGCTTTCGCCAACCTCTCCAGTGGGCACCCGCACAAAATCCTCGCCCTATGGCAGCATCGAACGCCCCCTTAACCCAGTAGAGGTGGCTCTGGCCTCCGGCGCCACCTTCGTAGCCCGCACCATCGACGTGCTACAAAAACATATGGGCGAGGTCATGTACCAGGGAGCGCTGCACAAAGGCCTGGCGTTCACCGAAATCTTGCAAAATTGCGTGATCTTCAACAACGGTGCCTGGTTCGACTACTCGGAACGGGGAAAGCGTGATGAAAACGACCTTTATCTCGAGGCGGGCAAACCCATGGTCTTTGGCAAGAACAAAGACAAAGGTCTGGTCCATGACGAAGGCAGCTTCAAAGTCGTTGAGATCGGCGACGAGTACAGCATCGAAGACATCGCCATTCATGATCCCACCTCGTTGGAAAACGCTTTCCTGCTCAGCCAGTTGACCTACCCCTTGCCATTGGGCATCATCTACCAGGTCACCAAACCCTCCTACTGCGAAGGCATGTGGGGACAGATCCAACAGGTCAAGGCCCAGTTGGGCGAAGGCGACTTGCACAAACTCTACTTTAGCGCCGACACCTGGGAAGTCACCGCGGACGAAGAAGAGATCAAGGTAGGAGTCAAGGGCGCGGTCGACGCCAATCTGGACGAAGCCTACATTGATGAACTCTTGGGCGCAGAATCCGCCGAGGCTGACCTGGCAGAAGAGCTGGCCAGCATGACACTGCACGATCTCAAACCCAAGGCGCCCATCACCATTCGGCCCTCTGCCCTGATGGACCACGCCTTGAATTTGATGAAAGAGCATGGCATCGGGGCCCTTCTGGTCGTAACGCCCGATCGGCATCTTGTGGGCATCATCACCGAAGTCGATATTTTAGAGCGTGTCGCGGGCAAGGACATCGACCTGCATCAGGTCACGGTAGAGGAATTCATGACCAAGGAACCGGTGGCATTGCCCCTTTACGCTTCAGTGCTCGAGGCAGTGCACTTCATGACCCAACGACGCTTCCGCCATCTGCCCGTAGTCGATGAAAACCTGCATCCCGTGGGCGTGCTCTCCTCACGAGACCTGGTTGAATTTCTCATCCGACATCTGTAAACCAATCAACAACAACACCCTTTTCACGCCCGCGAGGAGTTTCCCGCGGGCGTTTTTTGTGCACCACATCGTTTCTACCCCAAAAACCTGCATTTGCCAACTCCGCCAAGATGGTGTATGATTGTTTTAGATGAACTTTTTATGAAAAAACGCCATGCATCTCAATGGCGGAGGTATTTTTACCCATTTCCTAAGTTTAGCACTTGACAATGGGGTTGGTGTGTGCTAAACTTTTCTTTCGCGTCGAACAGAATAATTCGCCACCTATCCGTTTGCAGAAATAGCTCCCCGTCTTGATTTTTCCATTGCTTCGGGCGCCGCACCGACTACGCACATTCGCATATCCCATAAACCTCAACCACGTCGTGTTGATGTTCATGCAGTGAAGGCCCGCCTGCGCAGGTGGGCTTTACG
>WFTO01000103.1 GCA_015485435.1 Anaerolineae bacterium
GATTTTGTGGATAAAAATGGATAAGAAACCGCACTACAAGCATCAGGCGTTGACCGGAGAAATCATCAATGCCTTTTACAAAGTTTACAATACTCTTGGTTTCGGATTTCTTGAGAAGGTTTATGAAAACGCATTGGCCATGGAACTACGCTCGCGAGGAATGAAAGTCGCGCAGCAGCAGACGCTTACCGTTTATTACAACGGAAAACCTGTGGGAAACTATGTAGCCGATCTCATCGTCAATGATTTGGTCATCCTTGAGATTAAGTCTGCGGAGACAATCGTTGAAGCTCATGAAGCCCAACTGTTATACTATTTGCGTGCAACGGAAATGGAAGTAGGACTTGTGCTTAATTTTGGCCCCAAACCCCAAATCAGTCGCAAGGTATACGAGACAGTGCGCAAAACACGAACAAGACCGCCTCAGTTTTATCAAAAGAATCCTTAGATCTGCGCAAATCAGCGTTTCATCTGTTCAATCAGCGTCCTCTCAACCTCATGTTCCACAAAATCCTCATCGCCAACCGTGGCGAAATCGCCGTCCGCATCATTCGGGCCTGCCATGAACTGGGCATCCAGGCCGTCGCGGTCTATTCCGAGGCCGACGCGGACGCGCGCTTCGTGCGCATGGCCGACGAAGCCGTGCTCATCGGCCCGCCCCCACCCGCGGAAAGCTATCTGCAAGCCGACGCTATCATCCAGGCCGCGCGGGAAACAGGTGCAGAAGCCATCCACCCCGGCTACGGCTTCCTGGCCGAAAACGCGGCCTTCGCCCAAGCCGTGCAGGACGCGGGGCTGACCTTCATCGGTCCGCCGTCCACGGCCATCGCGGCCATGGGCGACAAGGCCGAGGCCCGACGCCGCATAGAAGCAGCGGGCGTGCCCATCACCCCTGGCTATCAGGGCGAGGATGAGGATCGGGCCCTGGCTGACGCGGCCCGGCGCATCGGCTTTCCGGTGCTGGTCAAAGCGGCCGCAGGCGGCGGCGGCAAGGGCATGCGCGTCGTGTGGGAAGAAAGTGAATTGACCGAGGCCATGGCCGCAGCCCGCCGCGAGGCCCGCCACGCATTCGGCGACGACCGCCTCATCGTAGAAAAGTTCGTGCCCCGGGCCCATCATGTGGAATTCCAAATCCTGGCCGACGGGCACGGCCACGTGGTCCACCTCTTCGAACGGGAATGCTCCGTCCAGCGCCGCTACCAAAAGATCATCGAGGAAACCCCCTCGCCTTTGCTGGACCCCGATTTGCGGGCGCGTATGGGCGCGGCCGCGGTGGCCGCGGCCCAGGCCGTGGGCTATGTCAACGCGGGCACGGTGGAGTTCATCGTAGACCCAGCGACGCGCGAGTTCTACTTCCTGGAGATGAACACCCGCCTGCAAGTGGAGCATCCCATCACCGAGCTGGTCACGGGCCTGGACCTGGCCCAGTGGCAGATCCGCATCGCTGCGGGCGAGCCATTCCCCTACCGCCAAGAGGACTTGCAGCAGCAGGGGCACGCCCTGGAATGCCGCGTCTACGCGGAGGACCCGGCCAACGGCTTCCTGCCCAGCACAGGCGACCTGCTTTTGGCCCGCTTCCCCCAGGGCCCGGGCATCCGGGTGGACGCGGGGGTGGAGACCGGCGACGCCATCACCCACCACTACGACCCCCTCATCGCCAAGATCATCGTCCATGCCGAAGACCGAACTGCAGCCATCCGCCGCATGATCTACGCCTTGGGGCAGACCGCCATTCACGGTGTAATCACCAACATCCCCTTCCTGCTGGACGTGTTGCGGCACGAGGACTTCAGCGCGGGCCGGGCGGACACGAAATGGGTGGATCGCGTCCTGGCCGACTGGAGCTCTGAGGACGACCCCGAAGACCTCATCCTCGCGGCCCTGGCTCTTAGCGACCTCATGCCCACGGCTGGTGCGCAGCCCGTCGCCGCCCCCGCGGGCCCCGACCCTTACTCGCCCTGGCAATCACTCCGTTGACCATTGACCATTAGCCATTAGCTATTGACAATTTTTACCCATGCCCGCCTATCAATACAACGCCCGAACGTATAACCTCACCCTTATCCCCGCGGGAGAGGGCTATCGCATCGAGGTCGATGGCCGCGTCATCGAGGTCGATGCGGTGGAGCCCCGGCCCGAGGGCCTTCGCATCCGCCTGGACGGCCGCTGGCATACGGTGTATGTGAGCCGTGAAGGCAAAGTCCAATGGGTGAGTCATCAGGGTCGGGCCTTTCGTTTCGAGCAGGTTGCGGCGCGTGGACGGCGAAGCCGCGCAGGGGGCGGAAGCGGCGATGGACAGGTGCGGTCGCCCATGCCCGGCCAGGTGCGGGCCGTGCACACGACTGTGGGAGACTCGGTGGATATGGGGCAAACGCTGATGCTGTTGGAGGCGATGAAGATGGAGATCCGTATCCAGGCGCCTTGCAAGGGTGTAGTGGAGGCAATCCATGCGGAAGCGGGCGCAGTGGTGGAGAAGGATCAGGTGATTGTCGTCCTCTCGTGCGGTGAGGAAGAAAGTGATGGCTGAAGTCAAGGTGATGCTGCTGGGGGCAGGACGTGTCGGACGGGCTATTGCTCTGGATCTGAAAAATGAGCCCAGATTTCGAGTGACTGTCGTGGATCGGCGAATGGAGGCGTTGCGCGCATTGCAGGATGAGACGGGGGTGGATGTGATCTGCGCGGATATTCAGGATTTGTCCAGCATTCCAAAACTTGTTGCGAATGCCGATCTGGTTGTGGGCGCTTTGCCCGGTTTCATGGGCTATCGCACCTTAGAAGCCATCATTCGGGCTGGGAAGGACGTGGTGGATATCTCCTTCTTTCCTGAAGATCCCTGGAGATTGGATGCATTGGCAAGGGAACAAGGCGTGACCGCAGTCGTGGATTGCGGTGTTGCCCCGGGCCTTTCCAACATATTGGGCGGCTATGCTGCGTCTCAATTGGATCGGGTAGAACAGTACATCTGCTATGTGGGTGGACTTCCTGAGGTGAGAAAGTGGCCCTATGAGTACAAAGCCGTTTTCTCGCCCACCGATGTGATCGAAGAATACACCCGCCCGGCGCGGGTTGTGGAGCATGGCCGCATGGTGTTCAAGCCTGCACTTTCTGAGGTGGAGCGTATTGAGCTTCCGGGCGTGGATACCCTGGAAGCCTTCTTGACTGATGGTTTGCGCACGTTGGTTCATACGCTGGACGCCCCCTTCATGAAGGAAAAAACCTTGCGTTATCCGGGCCACGCTGAGCTCATGCGCATCTTTCGAGAAAGCGGGTTTTTTGATGACGCCCCAATCGAGGTGCAGGGACATTTGATTCGCCCGCGGCAGCTAACGGAACGGTTGCTATTCGATCAATGGAAACTGGCTGAGGGCGAGCATGATCTGACGGTGATGCGCGTGGTGGTTGTGGGAAAACAGGATGGCGCGCCTGTGCAATACACCTTTGATCTGCTGGATCGGTACGATGATGTTATGGGGGTCACCTCGATGGCTCGGACAACGGGTTTTACGTGTGCTATCGTGGCCCGAATGGTGGCTTTCGGACAATACCATCGCCCTGGTCTGTCTCCGCCAGAATACCTGGGCCTGACGCCGGGGTTGTTCGATGTTCTGATGAGGGAGTACGCCCGCCGGGGAATCCACGTGCATATGGCTGTGCAACCAGGCAAATGATAGGGGCGCGATGTGTGGACATGGCGCGTTGTATGACGTCGTCTGTTCCAATTCCCTCTGTTGGGAGCGCGAGCCGCTTGTTTTGTGGCGGTTCATGCATTGACCCGACTCGCGCCTTGTGCTATCCTTTAGCGATGGACAGGCCGGCCATGGCTGGTTGCTGAAGCCCTGGATGTGGGGGCGTTTACAAGGGTTTGCGTTCATCGTTAACATCTCTTGCAAACGAATCCCTTGCTGCTCAAATTTTCTATCCCATCCCACCAACGAACCCTTATGCTCACTCTTCCCCAAAACTTACCTCCCACACGTAAACTCTATTGGCAAGACCCATATCGCCGTTCCTTTACGGCTCGCATTCTGCACCGGCTGGAAGATGCCGGACGCATAGGCGTCATCCTCAATCGTACTTGTTTCTACCCCACCGGCGGCGGACAGCCCCACGACCTGGGGACACTATCGGGCGTTCAGGTGCTGGACGTCACCAGCGATGAAGCTGGTCACATCATTCATTGGTTAGAGGCTCCTCTTCCCGACGAGGCCGACGAGGCCCATGGCGAGATCCTTTGGTCTCGTCGTTATGACTTTATGCAACAACATAGCGGCCAGCATCTGCTTTCGGCTGCTTTTCAAGAAGTGCTCTATCGCCCCACTATTGGTTTTCATCTCAGTGAATCCAGCGTGACCATTGATTTGCCTGGCCCGCCCCCAGATGAGAAGTCTGTGAACCGGGTGTTGGACTTTGTGCAAAAGGCTATCGCTGAGGCGAGACCCATTACCGCTAGGCTCTATCCCCTCGATGAGGCCGTACGTCTTCCGCTACGAAAGGCGCCAACTGTTGCAGGTCCTATCCGCGTGGTGACTATTGACGGCCTGGATTGGTCAGCATGTGGAGGGACGCATGTGCGCAACACGGCCGAAATCGGGCATGTGGTCATCACCAAGCTGGAACGACGCGGCGATCAGACCAGGGTGACCTTTTTGGCGGGCGGAAGAGCCTTCCAAGATCATCTGGCCCGTCTGAACGTTACCAACGCCCTCATGTCGCGACTTTCGACCAACATGGATGATCTCCCCGCCGCGGTGGAGCGATTGCAGGCGCAGGTCAAAGAAAGTCTGCGTTCGGTGCGTCAGGCAAAGGAGCTTTTGACGCGCGCAGAGGCACAGCGGCTGATCGCGGAAGCTCCCCATACAGGCGGCGTGGACGTGGTTTATCACATTCTGGATTCCGATGAGCTGTGGGATATGGAGACCTTGTTGAAGACCCTGATCTCCTTCCCCAGTGTGGTGGCCATGCTGGGCACCTTTCGAGACGGTCGCGCTCGCTGGATCGCGGGGCGCAGCCAAAACGTTCCCTTAGACATGCTTGACAGCCTGACGGAGCTGAAATCTGCTTTTGGCGTACAGGGCGGAGGCACTGTCGATGTGATTCAGGGCGTGGCGCCCGATTTCGATACCATGCAAAAAGCGCTTCATCTGTTACAGGCATTCGCCTTTGATCTGCCAACGCTGATCTCCGATATGGAATAATCCACCTTTCGTTCAAGCTCCTCTATTGAGGCCATACAGTGCCATCGTCTGGCCTTTCCTAATGCAGAGAACTGCGAATTCTGGTTGATTAGGCGAAAAACACATTAGCTGCGAACGAATAAATTTGCTCACACTCCAGCGATACGGATAAGCTATTTCCTTATGTTTGAACTCGCACCAGACGTTTATGCTGAAACAGGCTTCTACAACAGCAATACCGGCTTTATGGTCACCTCAGAGGGAGTCATCTGCTTCGACACGCCCATGATCCCAGGGGAGGCCAAAACGTGGCGCAAGATGATCGATGGAATCAGTCAGGGACAGCGCATCCGTTACGTCATCATTACCGACCATCATCGCGGGCATTGTTTGGGGAGTCAGTGGCTCAGCGATCTGGTTATAGCCCACGAACTGGCCTGGAAACACATGCGGAATTATGGAGAGAATTTCAAACAACGCGTGCGTGATAGTTTCAAAAAATTCCCCGAGATTCGGGCGCAGTTCGATGATTTACGCATTGTGGTGCCAAAGATCACCTTTCAAGATCGGCTAACCATTGTGCGCGGCAATCGCGTGGTGCGAGTGATCCACGTGAAGGGGCACACGCCTGCAACCAGCATCATCTGGCTTCCCAAAGAGCGA
Source organism: Anaerolineae bacterium (assembly GCA_015485435.1). GTDB lineage: Bacteria > Chloroflexota > Anaerolineae > J102 > J102 > M2005. The sequence continues at coordinate 5,838 of WFTO01000103.1, forward strand.
GTGCTTTTTGCCGGCGATATCGTCTGGCTTGATCAGCATCCTTTCATGACGCAGGCGAACTCGGCCGAATGGTTGGACGCACTGCGTTTGATCAAAAAACTCAATCCGAAATATATCGTGCCTGGTCATGGTCCCGTTTGTGGCGTCAATGAGCTGGACTATTTGATCGAATATCTCACCTTCTTGCGACAGCGCACCAAAAACCTTTTTGATGCAGGATTGACCAAGCAAGAAGTTGCCAGTTTGCTCACGCCTGAAATGCGGCCCTGGTTCCCTATTCCCCCGAAGCGTTCTTCTAAGATCGAGTCTCAAATCCGTTCGGGAATCGGTCGGGTTTACGATGAGTTCCGTCGGGCTCGCGAAGCGGAACAGGCGGCGTTGGCCGCTCGTTAAACCCCTCCACCCAAAACCTATATTTCGCGATTCTTATTGTTAGCAAAATTGTGAACTTCATGCCACCATCCATTCCTCGCGGGGTTGCCGATTACTTTGGCGGTCCCGCCCAACGACGGCGCCAACTGGAATCTACCCTGCGTAACCTTTCCCACGCATGGGGATATGAGGAGATCATCCCTCCGATTTTTGAATATGCTGACATGCTCCTTACCGAACTCGGCGATCAAACCGCGGAGGAGCTGTATCGGTTCTTCGATCGGGATGGTCGCGTATTGGCTTTGCGTCCCGATCTGACCGTTCCCACCGCGCGCATTGTTGGCTCGAAACTATATGATCTGCCTCTACCCCAACGCTACTTCTATGCTGGTCCCGTATTCCGATATGAAGAGCCACGGGCGGGTAGACAACGAGAATTTTGGCAGGCGGGCGTGGAGTTGATCGGCGTTAGCACGCCAGACGCCGATGCGGAGGTGCTGGCCCTGGCTGCCTTGGCCTTACAGGCTATTGGCTTAGAAACATTTCGTTTTAGCCTGGGGCATTTGGGCTACTTCCATGGCCTGTTGAGTCGATTGCGACTGGACGATCAAGCCGTGGACGCCTTGCAAAAGGCCCTGGATCGCAAAAGTGAGGACGAAGTTCGCGCCCTGACAGAAGCCTGGGGCCTACGCGACCAGGATCGGGAAGCGGTGTTGGGGCTGTTGTCGTTATTCGGGCCGCAGGGCGACGGCGTATTGGCGCGAGCGCGTGCGCTCGCTCTCAACCAGCAAATGCGCGCCGCAGTGGATCGATTGGTCGCTGTCGAGGAGCAATTGGATCGTTTTGGCGTCAAACGCTTTTTCGACATCGATCTGGCCGACGTCCGGGCTATGAATTACTATACGGGGATTACCTTCAAGGCGTACACCCCTGGGATCGGATTCTCAGTGGTCAATGGCGGGCGCTACGACAATCTGGTGGGCGAGTTTGGCGCCGATTTGCCCGCGGTGGGCTGTGCGTTCTATTTAGATCGGATTCTACTGGCCCAAATTCGGCAGTTTGGGCCGCCTCCCGATCCCATTCCCCAGCTTCTCGTCCTCCCTTGCGCTTGTGGTGAGCACGTGAGTCTGGCCCAAGAGGCGCGCACAGCCGGTTGGGTGACTGCAATGGCGCTGGGGCCAGAGCCACTCTCTCGTTATCCTCTGCGCGTGCAATGCAAATGCGATGGTCAGGTGTCATTGACGGATGCCGGCGCCTCGCGATTGGTTTCCCGAGAGTCGTGGGTGCAAGCACTGCCACCCTTGGCGTCCCCCCCGCCATCCACTTTCTTCTAACACCTACCCCTTGCTTTCGCATTCTAGAAAGAGAAACGAAACTTGTCTCCAATCACCATTGCTCTCCCCAAAGGCCGGATGGCTGAAGATGCGTTGGCCTGGTTGACCCGGGCGGGATGGTCGCGCCCGATGGCAGAAGATGCGCGTAAACTGGTCGTCCCCAGCGAGGATGGCCAACTCGAGTATCTCCTTGTCAAACCCATGGATGTGCCTGTGTTTGTGGAACAGGGCGCGGCGGATATTGGCATCGCCGGGCTGGATGCGGTGCGTGAGCGCGCCGCTGATGTTTATGAGCCCTTGCTTTTGCCATTTGGTCATTGTCGTTTATCGGTGGCCGCACCCGCCAACCGTCCGAATCGCCCCTTGCGTCTGGAGATCAGTCCACGCGTGGCCACCAAATATCCACATCTGGCCGAGCAATATTTCCGAGGGCGAGGGATCTCCGCAGAATTCATCTATTTGAATGGGTCCGTGGAATTGGGGCCATTGGTGGACATGGCCGACCTCATTGTGGACATCATCCAGACCGGTAGCACATTACGGGCCAACAACCTGGTGGAATTGCGGGTCATCATGCAATCGCAGGCGGTGTTGATTGTCAACCGCGCCAGTTTCCGAATGCACGCGGAAGCCATACAACCCCTGTTGCGATCGCTACGCGCCTCCCTGACCGCAGCATCCCCCAGCAACTGAACGATTCATCCCCGCACGGCAAACGCCCGACTCATGTCGGACCTTCATCCCATCCTAAAACCTCTTACCCTTAGCCCAGCCCAGCGAGAGGCGGCGTTCGAGGCTGGGGATGTGTTGGTGACCGCAGGCGCTGGCACGGGC
>WFTO01000104.1 GCA_015485435.1 Anaerolineae bacterium
GGTCAGGGCGCGGAAGTCCATGATGCGCGCGACCATGGCCATCTTTTCAAAGGATTCATCATGCGGGTCTCCGAAGGTAATTTCCAGCTCCGGCGATTCATTTCCCATTTCCCAATGATACACGTCGCCAGCCATGTGATCGGCGCCTCGCGGCGAAGTGGCGTAAACGACAGCCTGACCCGCATAAGCATGAATGTCATGATAGGGGAGTTCGAGTTTTTTTGCGTGCACCGCGCGTTCAGGAACGTCAAAATGGGCTGCGACCCGCGCGGCTCCCTGAGCGAGGAGATCGCCAAAACCCTGACGATAAGCGATTTGTTCGATAAGGATGATGGCAGGCTCTGGATCGCCCCACGCGAGGGTAAGTCCGCCAGTGGTCGTTTCGTCTATGATGCCTGCCTGAAACAGGTCATAGGCGAGGGCAATGGTGGATCCGGTCGAGATGGTATCTAAGCCGTATCGATTGCAGAGGTGACCAGCGTACGCGGCGGCTTCCAGGTCGTCGGAGCCGATGATGGGCCCAAACGAGACCGATGTTTCGTATTCCGGGCCATCCACCACCTCGTCGCCGATTTGAGGCAGGCGGATTTCTCTGCCGCAGGCAATGGGGCAACGGAAGCAGGGGACATGGCGTTTGAGGTAATGATCGCTGAGCTCTCCGGCGTTGATGCGGTCTTCAATGCCGTTGAGGACATTGGTCGTGTAGTAAAATGCGGGGACGTCCCCCAGGGCTGGGCCCAGGTCCATGTTGAGCATGGTTCCGCCCAACCGCATCATTTGTGCGGTCAGGTCTTCAACCACATGATTCGTAATTTCCCGCACGACCAGCTTGCTGTCTCCAGGATGGAAGATCGGCACCTTGGCTTTGCCGCGGACCGCGATGGCTTTTAGGCGTTTGCTTCCCATGACTGCGCCCAGGCCCGTGCGCGCGGCCGCTCGACCATGATCATTCATGACGCCGGCAAAAAACACCAGGTTTTCGCCGGCGGGGCCGATACACGCAATTCGGACGCGAACATCCCCCATCCTTTCTCGGATAGCCTTTTGGGTGGCGTACATATCCAGGCCCCAGAGGTCCTCGGCGGAATGGAGACGGGGCGCGGCATCCTCTCGAAGCTCCAACCATACAGGCTGCGACGCCTGTCCGGTGAAGATGATCCCATCATAGCCTGTGCGGCGCAGCTCTGGTCCCCAATACCCACCCGAATTGGCTTCGCCAAGTAATCCCGTGGCCGGGGACCGGGCGACCACCGAGAACCGCCCCGCCGCGGGCGTGCTGGTGCCAACCAAGGGGCCGGTCATGAAGATCAGTGGGTTATCTGGATCCAATGGATCCGTGTCGGGTGTGATGAGATCCCAGAGATAACGGGCGGCCAGCCCGCTGCCACCAATAAACTGCGCAGCAAATTCCTCTTTGAGGGGCTTTTCCCATAGCTTTCCTGTGGTGAGGTTTACCCTGAGGAGTTTGCCCATGTATCCGGGCAGAGGGTGGGGCGCTACAGGCGTAAACGACTGTGGGATCTCAGACATGATCGGATTTCATGCGTTGGAAATGGATGACGCGTTAGGGAAGTCGATAAAGAGGAGGTTTTTCTTGAGAAGCGGTGTGGCGATGTTATCGCAATCGTCCGGTTTTCAGGGCAACGGCGAGTTTGTTTTTCAGTGCGGCCAGACCTTTCTCTTCCTCATAATGGTTGGCAACTTCATCCAGGTCGGCAAGGTGTTGTTGCAGCTCCGCGTCGCCGACATCATGACGGCGCGCTTCCTGATACATGGTCACAGCGCGTGCTTGATCGCCTTGTAGCCAAACCGCGAGCGCCAGATTGTATCGCGCTCGCAGATAGGAATCATCCTTTTCAAGACACGTGGTTAATGCCTCGACGGCGCTTTCCAGGTCGCCAGAGAGAATGTCGAGGTAACCAAGATTGTTGTACACATCGGCGCGTTCGGGCTCTAAAGTGAGCAGCCGTGAAAATGCTTCTCGCGACTTGGTTAGATCACCGGCTTCGTAATACAGATAGCCCAAGGCCGTGAACGCGTTTTCATTATCCGCACCCGCGGCCAGCGCTTTCTCCAATGTTTCAATGGCCAAATCGTTTTTTCCTGCACGGTAATACGTGAAACCCAAGGCCGAAAGATAGTCGGGGTTGTCGGGCTCAGACTCGACAGCCACTCGTAAATTCGCCTCCGCCTGGGGCAACAATCCCTGGTCCGATTGCAGAAGCCCTAATTGATAGCGGGCCGCAGGTTGCGTGGGGTCCAGCTCGATGGCCTGCTTGAAGGCGCGCATGGCATCGCGGGGCTGTCCTAACTCCAGATAGGTGATGCCGAGCGCGGTTTTTACGTCAGCGGTTTGGGGAAGTTGCGGCGCTAAACGACGCATGGCTTTACGCGCGGCTCGCGGGTTATTCTCAACCTGTTGAGCAATGGTTTGTAATTGGGCGATAATGTCTTCAGTCATAATGGGTTCACTCTCGAAGGGTGATTTTATTGTGGATGGAATGATGCAGCCAATAGGGCATGCCGAGACCATTTAGGCCTGGACTCGGGGATCGTAAAGGCCCCGGCGGTCATTTAAGCGAATGGTGACGACATCCCAGAACATGCGCCAGGTGTCGCGAAGGGGATCGACGCGACTATCATCGTCAAAGTACCAGTTGATGGGCACTTCAACGATTCTCTTTCCCTGTTTTTGGGCGATATAAAGCGCTTCGACATCAAAGGTCCAGCCTGTAATGGTCTGATATGGGAAGATATCGAGTGCAGCCTGACGCTTGAACATCTTGAAGCCCGCCTGTGTGTCGCTGAAGCCGGGCACAGCCAGAATGCGGACAATGAAGTTGAAGACTCGGCCCATGAAATGGCGGTAAGCTGGTTCATTAAAGCGCTGAGCGCCCGGCGCCTCGCGACTTCCGATGGCGACATCGTAGCCATCCAGTTGAGGAGGCAAGAATTTTTCCACCTCAGAAATGGGCATCGAGAGGTCTGAGTCGCACATGAAGAGGTATTCGCCTCGACTTTCGTAAATGCCCGCGCGCACCGCGGCGCCCTTGCCCTTGTCGCTGTGGATGACGCGAATATTGGCGTATTGACGCGCATAGCCTTCGGCGATCTCGGTGGTGCGATCGGAACTGCCATTCTCAACGATAATCACTTCCACCGAATAGGGCGTCGATTCCATCCACTCGACAATGGCGTCTAAAGAGCCCGGCAAGCGGTGTTCTTCATTATAGGCTGGAATGATGATGCTCAGCAAGGGAGCGTCGGAAACGGAGGGGGTGGAGGAGGGTTGTGTTGTCATGAAGCCAGAAAAGGTAATGAAATCAGGATCGCGGTCAAGGCACCCATACAGGTTGATAGAAAATTGACCAGGTCATTGTTCATCCAGGGGATGCCGCGAAGGTGGTATGCGGTTGCGCCGCATTGATGGATAGGCGTTTCGGTGAAGACCTGGCAACGTTCGCAATAATACAACTGTTGCAGCGTTGCACCCAAAATTGAATCGAACAACGATGCAAGGAGTCCTGCCAGGGGGAGGGTAAGCAGGAGGAAGCTGTCTTGCAGAAACCATTTGCCAGTGGTTAGCAGAGAGGCTGCTTGAATGGCCGAAAAGGCCATTAGTGCCAGGAAAAGACCGCCTCCCAGGCTGGCTAACATTCCTAATGGGG
>WFTO01000105.1 GCA_015485435.1 Anaerolineae bacterium
TTTGAGCTTCCATACGAGGCGTTTCTTGCCCTACCGTATCTGGTTACGATCTTGGCATTAGCCATTGCAGGAAGGAATGCTCCCTATCCCGGAGCGTATCTCAAGCCCTACCGGCGTGAATAACCTTGCATTCTCCCCTTTACTTCATTTTCAACCTTCTCACAAACACCATGCAACCAATACAGGAGGCCCCATCATGGATGAATTCATGAAAGCTGCGATAGAGGAAGCCAAGAAAGGCCTGGCCGAAGGCGGTATTCCCATTGGATCGGTGCTGGTCATTGATGGCAAGATCGTCGGCCGCGGCCACAATCAACGTGTGCAGCAGGGCAGCGCCATCCTTCATGCCGAAATGGCCGCGTTGGAGGATGCCGGACGCCTTACGGCCAAAGAATATCAACGCGCCGTGATTTACTCCACCCTTTCTCCCTGCGATATGTGTAGCGGAGCGATTTTGCTTTACAAAATTCCCAAAGTGGTGATCGGAGAAAATGTCACTTTCAAAGGGCCTGAGGACTATGTGCGTTCCCGGGGCGTCGAAGTCGAAGTCCTCAATGATCCAGAATGCATTCACATGATGGAAACATTTATTGCCGAGAATCCCGAGTTATGGAATGAAGATATCGGTGAATAACTTCTGGCGAGGTGGTCTCAACGGCCACCTCGCTTTTACCCCCTGCGGGCTTAGATCAAAGCAAGCAATATCGTCAACGTCGCAACGCTGGCCAGGGTGGAAAATAACACAGTCGAGGTCACGAAATCGGGAAGCAGGTCGTATTCTAAAGCAATGATGCTTGTGAGCACAGCCGCCGGCATGCCCGATTGCACGATAGCCGTAGACCGAGAAATACCGCTTACTCCGATCAACAAGGCTAAAAGTGCTGCAACACCAGGCCCTGCCAACAACCGAACGCTGCTGATTATCCAAATATCCTTTTCCAGACGCAACCCCTGATTTGTCGCCAATTGCACGCCTAAAGCCACCAGCATCACCGGGATCATGGCCGAAGCCAAAAGGCCCATCACGCGTTGGAGGGAAAGGGGGACCGCCAAGCCGGTTTGGGCAAAGAAGAATGCAGGAGGAACGGCCAGAAGCGCCGGGGTTTTGAGCACCGAAAGCAAGGCGCTGACTCCTCCGCCTCGCACGTACCCGGCAGCGCCCACGCCAACCACGAAGGCCGTTAAACTTATGGTAAGGAAATAAATCGTTGCGGGCACAAGGGCGTCGGCGCCAAGCCGAAATTCAATCAGTGGAAGCCCAAAGTTCCCCACATTGCCAAAGCTGGCAATCAGCGCAAACGCAGCCACTACCTCTTTTGAGCGATTCAAAACATAGGCCGTCATTGCGCCCAGGAAAGCGGTCACAACCACAATGAGAATACCCAGAAGCACCATTTGCCCCAGCGCTCCCGCATCCACACGCGCCTTACTGATGACATCAAACACAAAGGCTGGTATGAAAAAGTAATACGCCGCCCGGCTCAACGTTCTGGCTTCGAGCTGCAACTTGGGCCCCGCTAAAAAGCCAATGAGCACCAGGGCAAACACCGGCGTAATGACGGAAAAGAAGATTTCGATGAGCTGCAAAACCATGAGCGAGGTTGTGAAGCCGCGTAAACGTCAGGCGTTTGAGCGATCGGAAGGGATTCAAACGAGATGAGTGAGGAAAGCGGGCAGAGCCCCCAAGCTTTTTCTCCGCGCTTCCTTAACGAAAACCCGATTCAAAAAACTGACATCAATTGCTAATGGGTTTGTAATCTTTGAGAGAACGAGCCAATGTATGAAGCTCTTCTATCTCAGCAGGCAAGAGCGTAAAACGCATCGTGGCAGCGGCATCCGCGGCATGGCTGGGCTTGGTCGCGCCCGGAATCGCGACGACGAGATCGCCATGAGCATGAATCAACCAATTCAGCCCAACTTGCGACACCGAAGCCTGATACTTTTCCGCCAGCTCCTCCATACGTTCGATCAGGGGCCTGGTGACCTCAAGCCGCGCCTGCAATTTCTTGCGCCGGCGTCGTGGACGCTGAGCCAACAACGCCGGATTTTGATGGAACTTGCCCGTTAGAAGGCCCATCTCTAACGGCGAATATGCGATTAGCGTCACCCCAAGCTCCTTCGCCGCCTCCAGAACGCCATTTTCTTCGATACGTCGATCGAGCAGGTTGTATTTCACCTGATTGGAGGCCAGAGGAATGCCGCGTTTTGCCAGGCGTTCATGCGCTCGTCGCATTTGTTCGGCATTGTAATTGCTCACGCCAACCGCCCGAATCTTCCCTGCTTCCACGAGGTCGGCCATTGCATCCATAATTGCGTCGATGGAGGAGAGTGCGAAAGGCCAATGGACCTGATGCAGATCCACCGGATAGGGAGATAAGTTGCGCAGGCGTTTATCGATACTGCGACGGATGCTCCCAGCGAATCGAGGAATCGGCCACCACTTGGTGGCGATGACAACCTCACCGGGCGTCACCTGGGCGTGTTGCAACCCCTGAGCCAATGCGCGTTCCGATCGACCAAATCCGTATATCTCGGCTGTATCGAACCAATTCACGCCGCCATCCAACGCCGCCTGGACAATGTCGTTGATATCCTCCTGAGAGAGGACGGCCCAGTTGCCTGCCGAGGCAAAGGCGTGTTGAGAAAATTGCCAAGTTCCCAACCCAATGGGTGTGATGGTCAGATCTGTGCGACCTAACGCGCGTCGGAGAATCGTCATACATTACCTCGTTGTCCGAAAGGTGACGTATTCATTGTAATCGCACAACGACCTTGGCCTCATGCCAAAGCTCCTCAAGCCGATAGTAATCACGCAATTCCGGCGAAAAGATGTGCACAATCACCTCCCCATAGTCCAACAATTGCCACCCGGAATGACTCTCGCCCTCAATGAACAGGGGTTTGATACGCTTATCGCGCAATGCATCCACCAACGTTTCCACCAGGGCTTTGCTTTGACGTTCCGACGAGGCTGTCGCAATCACAAAATAATCAGCGAACGCCGCAAAGTCGCTGATGTCCAGCATCAGGATATCCTGAGCCTGTTTTTCATCCAATAAATCAACAATATTGTGGGCTAAATCTTGTGCGTTCAGAGATATCACCTCGTTGATGATTGGGATTAGATGGAGAAAATCATGGGAAGTAAGTATTATCATAGCACAAAGGAAATAAACAAAAAAGCCGCCCCGCGAGGAGCAGCTTTTCTGAGAGCAGCGTAGGCTCTTACAGACCGCCTTGGCGATTACGTCGTCGCTGGGCCTGACGGGCCTTGCGAATCGCCTTTTGCTTCTGCAACCGGCGCAATTCGCTGGGAGGCGTATACCATCGCTTGCGA
>WFTO01000106.1 GCA_015485435.1 Anaerolineae bacterium
GTACGTGCATGGCCAGTGCATCGGCATCCTTCTTATGGCCAAGCTGGATGAACTGCTTGCTCAGCCACATCCGGAAAAGGGTAAATATCTTATTGGCCTCAGTCTTTGAAGCGTGGTTCAACTTCGCAAGTTCGGTACACAACGTGCCGACAGGACACCCGTAGTTCTTGATCAATGACCAGTTCGTGAGCAAAATTTTGATGTAACTCTTGATCCGATCCTTCGGCGTCGCTCCCTTCTTTTCCCAATCCGCCAGCATGTGTTGCGTCCTGTCCAGACGGGTTTTGATGACAGCATCGAGAATATCATCCTTGGTCTTGAAATGATGGTAAAAATTGCCGCGTGAGATATCTACCACCTTGGCGATATCGGCAAAGGATGTATGCTCGAAACCTTGCCGATAAAACAGATCATCGGCGGCCTCCACAATCTGTTGTCGCGTTGTACCGTATCCCATCATGTTATCGCTTTATAGACGGGATAGTCAGTATAGCCCCTCTCATCACCGCCATAAAATGTGTCGCTATCAACCTCATTCAGGGGTAAGCTCTCCTGATAACGGCACACCAAATCCGGATTGGCTAGAAAGGGCGTTCCGAATGCAACCAGGTCTGCGCTACCATTACCTATAGCTATCTGTGCACGCTCCAGATCATATCCGTTGTTTGCGATATAGACGCCATCGAATTTTGCACGAAGCCCTGTATAATTATTGGCGCTGATCTTGGTCATCATATCTCCTTCCAGCACATGAAGATACGCCAGTTTGCGTGAACTCAGTTGCTTGGCAAAATACTCAAAATGCTTCTGCGAATCTGAATCCGACATGGAGTTGAAACTGTTTTCGGGACTCAAACGCACACCGACCCGATTCGCGGGGAATATAGTGGATACTTCGTCTAGAATCTCATTGAGCAGGCGCATACGGTTCTGAACATTACCTCCGTAAACATCAGTGCGGTGATTACTGCCATCACGCAAGAATTGATCAATGAGGTATCCATTGGCGCCATGGATCTCCACACCATCGAAACCTGCTCGTTTTGCCAGCTCTGCGCTATGCCGGAATTGCGCCACAACTTCCCGAACTTCATCTGTTTCAAGAGCACGAGGCGTCACGAAATCCTGCATGCCGGTATAGGTTACAGTCTGGCCTTCAGGTTGGATGGCAGATGGGCCAACGGGCGTACCGTTGTCTGGCTGAAGATTGGGGAGAGATATCCGGCCACAGTGTTGAAGCTGGATAAAAACGTGACCCCCTTCTTCATACACGGCATCAGTGACACACCTCCAGCCTTCAACGTGATCATCAGTATACATCCCTGGCGTAAAGGGGTATCCGATGGCTTGAGGCGATACGGGTGAGGACTCGGTAATGATCAGCCCTGCACTGGCGCGTTGCCTGTAGTACGTTGCCATCATTTGTGTGGCAACACCATTTACATCTGCTCGATTACGGGTCATTGGTGCCATGATCATACGATTAGCCAACATCAGGTCGCCTAGTTGAAAGGTGTCAAACAGATTTACAGCCATAATCATAGCCCCCAATTTAGAAAAACGCATATCCATATCTGGGGCATACGTCCTAGTTTTGCGAAAAGTAGGACAGATGACCTAATGCGTCAAGCATCCTTGTTTGGAATGATTTGAGACCGGATTGACGGTTCATAACTCCAAGGGCAAATCAGAGGATGGGCTGAGTAGTTACCAAATGGGTTGGATTTAATCGATAGAAAAAGCCATGATTTTACTCAGGTGCGTATAGGGCAGGCTGGTCTCCTCATGCCATTGATTAAAGGTTTGTTGAATGGCGTTGAACTCACGCTTGCTGCTGGGCATGTCTTTAATGTCCAGGCCAGCCCTGTTCCTTAAACAGGCGACGACATCTTTGCTCAGTACAAATGTATCCTTGCCAATATTTCTAAGGAAACGCTGACCTGTATTCCCTCCGAGTCTGGAGCCCCGTTTTTTGAGGCAGTCGAAAAGTCCGACCAAATCAGATTCCGGCCATTCAGCGATGTAGGCGGGAAAGCTTCCGTGCTGCATGGTTATATCATCGA
>WFTO01000107.1 GCA_015485435.1 Anaerolineae bacterium
CCATCCCAGCAGTGCCCCAACCAGTCATTCAGGCCCCCGTAACTCGCACCCGGTCCAGCCGCTAATCACCAGAATCAACACACCTCCCACCCTACTATACGCACCGATGCCAGGTCCCACACACCACACACACGCCTTTCGGGCGATGAACTGCCAGATGGCCGCCTGGGTCATCTCCGAAGATCCAGCCGCCCAGGCGGCCCTGCTGGCAGTCGAAACCTGGATGCACACCGTTGAACAAGCACTCAGCCGTTTCCGCGCCGACAGCGATCTGAGCAAGCTTAACGCCGCTGCTGGTCATCCCTATCCAGCGGGAGATGTGCTCTGGCAGGTGACCCAACGAGCGCTTGCGGCAGCCAAAGCAACGGATGGCCTGTTTGATCCCACCATAGGCCAGGACCTCATTCGCGCCGGGTACAACCGTTCCTTTGAATGGCTCTCCCAGGGCTCACACGAGTCAGCATCCTTCGAATCTGCACAAAACATGACCAGCTCCTGGCGAGACATTCAATTGGACCCCGAACGAAAAACCATTACCTTGCCGCCAGGAGTCCGTTTGGACCTTGGGGGCATTGCCAAAGGTTGGGCGGCCGATCGAGCCCTGGCCATGTTACGTCCCTTTGGCCCGGCCATGGTCGATGCTGGCGGCGACTTAGCCATCGGAGACCCACCCCCTAACCAGAAAGGCTGGCTAGTCGCCATCGCGGACCCTCTCTCACCTGAAGATGATCTTGTGGCGCTATCCCTCGCCAATCGCGGGTTGGCCACATCGGGCACCGATCACCGACGATGGCGGCATCGAGGACGTATGCAACATCACATCGTGGATCCCCACCAACACCAACCCGCCCACACCGACATTCTTACAGCCACTGTCATTGCGCCCACAGCCACCGAAGCGGACGTTCTCGCCCTGGCCATGGTGGTGATGGGACTGGCCAAGGCCGATGCATGGTTACAACAACACGAAAACATTCCCACCCTCCTGGTGCTTAACGATGGACGCACGTACCAAAACCCAACCTTTACCCATTACGTCCAGGCCTACTTCCCCATCTACGCCTGACGCAGAGCTCGAATCCGCCGTCTCCATACAAACGGCGCTCACATTCTTCTTGGCTGCGATGTTCGGCGCTGTGCTGGCGCTTTGGATACTGCCCCACTGGATGCCGACGCTCTTCTCCGACATCGCAGCAAGAAAAGCCTACTGGCATCTAGCTCGTTCCTCGGGCATCGTCGCCTATTTGCTCCTATGGTTCAGCACGGCCATGGGCCTGTTAATTACCAACCGCATGGCTCGCATCTGGCCAGGCGGTCCCTATGCCTTTGATTTACACCAATTTGCAAGCCTTCTTGCACTTGCCTTCACTGGATTTCATGCTATCATTCTTTTAGGAGATGACTACATCGGCTACACCCTGGGGCAGATACTCATCCCCTTTGCGGCAACCGGTTACCAACCCGTAGCCACCGCGCTTGGGCAGATCGCTTTCTACTTGGCCATCCTTGTCATTGCTAGTTTCTATGTTCGCAGCCACATTGGCCGAAAAACCTGGCGACTCATTCACTACAGCAGCTTCCTGGTCTTCATCCTGATCACCTTGCATGGCGTCAAGGCGGGCACCGACGCGGCGACTCTCTGGCCCCTCTATCTGACTAGCGCCACCAGCATTCTCTTCCTTACCATCTATCGCATCCTCATCACCAAACTATCAACATCCAAATCACCACGCAAAAGGAGCGCCCAATGAAGCGAAAAATCTGGATACTCATTGCCATCCTCGTCGCACTCTTCCTCATTCCAGCTGTTTTGACTTTCGCTTTTGGCGGCCCCACCAACCCTCCGGTTCAAAATCAAGTCTCATGGGACTCGCCGACAACCAAGGACCTCTTCTATCGCGCCTGCGCCGACTGCCACAGCAATGAAACCCAATGGCCCTGGTACTCCAACATTCCCCCTGTGTCCTTGCTGGTCGTCCGCGATGTCAATGAGGGCCGAGAAAAATTCAACATCTCGCAACCCAATATGGGAGAAGCTGAAGACGCGGCCGAAGCGGTCATGGAAGGCGAAATGCCCCCCAACATCTATCTGTTGATGCATCCCTCGGCGCGTCTCACCGATGCCGAAAAGCAACAGCTCATCGATGGCCTGCTCAAAACCTTTGGCGGTGAGGGCGGCGGAGACTGAGACAGGTAAACTGCACAGATGTCCAACACCACCAACCCCATGTCCGACGCCACCATTCTACTCATTGAAGATGATCCCATGATTGCGGAGCCCTTGCTCTTCGGCCTGGAGAGCGAGGGCTTCCGCGTGCTGCACGCTGCCGATGGCATCGAAGGCTTGCAACTGGCTCGCACCGCTGCGCCTGACCTCATCTTGCTAGATGTCATGCTGCCAGGCATGGATGGTTTTCAAGTCCTCCGTCATCTCCGGCAGGATTCCCAGACGCCTATCCTCATGCTCACTGCAAGAGAACAGGAAATGGATCGCGTCATGGGCTTAGAAAGTGGCGCCGATGATTACATCGTCAAGCCCTTCAGTTTTCGAGAACTTTTAGCCCGGGTGCGAGCCAACCTCCGACGCGTGAAAATGAGCCACGCCCCCGCCCCTCCCCCAC
>WFTO01000108.1 GCA_015485435.1 Anaerolineae bacterium
GGCCAACCCCAAGCTGCTCATCCTGGACGAGGCCACCAGCAACGTAGACACCCGCACCGAGAAGCTCATCAACGAGGGTCTGGCCCGGCTCATGGAGGGCCGCACCAGCTTCGTCATCGCCCACCGCCTGAGCACCATCCAGGATTCGCACAAGATTCTGGTGCTCAACGCCGGCGAGATCATCGAGCAGGGAACCCACGACGAACTCATGGCCCGCCGCGGCTTTTATTACGATCTCTACATGAGCCAGTTCAAGGGCAAAGGGCCTCAGCAGGGCTAACCCGCCTTCCCAAACAAGAACGCACTCTCCGGTCAATATCGCTCTGACTCGCTCAGATGAGTGCATCATCGAGGACTTGTTTGAGCGCGCGCGAATCCAAATCCTTTTTGTCCAAAAAGGCGATTGCTCCGGCCTCGATGCTAAGGCGGCGGAACTCGCGGTCTGGATAAGCGCTGATCATGATGATGCGCGTGTCCCGCGAGATGGCTTTGACGCGGCGGGCGCAACGAATGCCGTCCTCTTCGCCCAAAATGACATCGATGAAGGCGATGTTGGGATGCACGCGTTGCGCCACTCGCACTGCCGTCATGGTGCTGTTCGCGGTGTACAAACTGGCTTTGGGACATAGTCGTCCCAGAACGCGCTGCAATTGTTGCAGGTAGTGAAAGTTGTCGTCCACCAGAAGGATGGCGACTTCATGTCTGGGCGCGACCCTGCCAAACTGGGATTGCGCGGCCTGTTCTCCGCTTATGCCCAGGATTTCCATATGCCGGTTGGCGTAGTTCGCAGCTTCCAGGCGGCTGCTCACCCCCAATAATTTGTATAGACGAGTGAGATGGTTCTCGACGGTTTTGATGCTCAGGTTCAGTTCCAGGGCGATGGCCTGGTTGTCCAACCCCTCTTGCAGGAGACGAAGGATGTCTCGTTGTCGGACGGTCAGCCTGGGTGCGGTTGGCGCGGGTTTGGGCGTATCGATCAATTTGGATATCAAGGGGCTCGAAATCCAGCGCTCCCCTTCTAGCACCCTCTGAACCGCCAACTTTAAATCGCTCAGCGGTTGATCCTTGAGATGATAACCGTCCACCCCTGCTTCTAATAACTTTTGAACATAGTATCCATCGTCGTAAACACTGACCACCAAGATCCTCATGGAGGGGTGCTGCTCGCGAATTTCGGGAATGGCGTTCAGAGGATCGAACTCCGGCATTTGCAGATCAACCACCAGACAGTCAGGTCGCGTCGCGTCCAAACTGCGTAATAACGAGGGGCCATCTTCCACCTCACCCACAACCTCAACGCCGGGCAGGTCTTCGATAACTTTTTGGATGCCCGCTCTTACGACGGCGTGGTCATCCGCCAGCAAAACTCGCTTGATTCCCATGTGTGTGTTCATATCATAAGCTGGTTGCTTTGAAAATAGACGGAAGACGGAGGACAGAGGACCGGAGTGGCGCCCGACCCGTCTCCGGTCCTCGGTCTTCGGTCATTTCCATCCGTGTTCGCGGGCGGCCGCGCGTGGCGCCTGTGCTAAAAAACACAGAGGACCACAGCGAGGAGTAGGAAGCAAGGAGTAAGGAGCAGGTGGCGGGTGGCGAGTGGCAAGACGGAGAAGGTTCAATACGCGCGCTTATTATGCTTACCCATTCTCACACAAATAGGAGTGAACACAAATGGAAAAAATTGTCAAAACCTATTCGTGTTCTTCCCTATTTGTGTCTTTGAGGACGACGCAATCAGTGACCTTCTTTGGCCG
This sequence comes from Anaerolineae bacterium, assembly GCA_015485435.1. GTDB lineage: Bacteria > Chloroflexota > Anaerolineae > J102 > J102 > M2005. The sequence goes on from WFTO01000108.1 coordinate 1,755, forward strand.
TGATGGTTTGGCGCACGATGTCGGACATGCTGACCACGCCCACCGGCCACTGGCCCTCTTCGCGCTCTTCCACCACCACCAGACGATGCACGCGATTGCGCGTCATATGGGTGATGGCGTCGGAGAGTTTCGTGTCCACCGTGCAGGTGAGCACCGAAGGCGTGTAGATATCCCTGGTTTGCAGTTGCGCCACTTCTTCGGGCGAACGCTGTTGCCGGGCCAGCACGATGTCGGTTTGGGTGATGATGCCATCGAGATAGCCGTGTTCGTCGATGACGATGATGGTGCTGACATCGTACTCCAACATGCGTTGAGCGACCACGCCCACCGGCGTATCGGGCTGGCAGGTGATCACGCCGTAATGCATGACCTCGCGCACGGTGGTTTCGTCGGGAGCCGCGGCCTCTTCCACCTCGACGGCCGAAGGTCGCGGTGGCGTGGGTTCGTAGATTTCGGGCATGACCACGCCCACGCCTCCTTCCGGCTCGCCGGGCATCACCGGCCCCA
>WFTO01000109.1 GCA_015485435.1 Anaerolineae bacterium
ACTACATGCTGCACTGCTGATTGATTCCGACCCCCGATTCCCTGACTTTCTTTGCTCGCCGATGGCAATTGGTCTATAATAGCAAGACTATCCTCCGGAGACGCTTGTATCTGCAGTTGCGTATTCCTGCGGCAACGTGCTTCTATGATCAATCAGTATGCCCGCACCCTGCGGGAAATTTATGCGCACGTCGATTACAGTCGCAATCGCCAGCATTCGTATAACGCCGAGACCTACAACCTCGACCGGATGCGCGCCCTGGTGATGCGTTTGGGGAATCCGCAGGATGCCTTTCCCTCCATTCACATTGCGGGAAGCAAGGGCAAAGGTTCTACTTCGGCAATGACCATGGCCATTTTGCAAGCTGCAGGATATCGCACCGGGTTGTATACGTCACCCCATTTACATACCTTTCGGGAGCGGATGCGCATCAACGGCGAGCTCATTCCTCGTGAACGGTTGGTTTCTCTATGGAATGAGCTCAAACCGGTGGTCGATGCTCTTCCGGGCGCGACCACATTCGAAATCATCACGGCGATGGCATTTATGCACTTTGCCCAACCGCCGGTTGATTGGGGGATCATTGAAGTTGGTTTGGGTGGGCGCTTGGATGCAACCAATGTGATTACTCCGCGAGTATGCGCCATTACTGCATTGAGCCTGGAACACACCGATCTGCTGGGCGAAACTCTTGCAGACATTGCCGCAGAAAAGGCTGGAATCATCAAGCCAAGGGCGCCGGTAGTGACCGGGCCGCAACCGCCAGAAGCCATGGCCGTTATTGAAAAGGCCGCGGTCGCAGCAGATGCTCCTTTGATCTGTGTAGGCAAGGAGTGGCGTTGGGTCATCCGGGCGCAATCTTCCCGAGGCCTCTGGCTTGACATCTACGGTCCAGATAGTACCATTAAGGAAATTTATATTCCTCTGACGGGAACCCACCAGGCCATGAATGCCACGATCGCAGTAGCCTTGGTGCATGCCGCCCTGCAAGAGTCATTTCCCTCCGCCGATGTCATTCGTCATGGGTTGGCGAACACGTACTGGCCTGGTCGGCTGGAGATGCTTTCACGTCATCCAACCATTCTTTTGGATAGCGCCCATAATCGCGATAGCGCGACGCGCTTAAGTCATGCCCTGCGGTTTTATCAGCATAAACGACTTATCTTGCTCTTTGGCGCTTCTGCCGACAAAGATATCGCTGGCATGCTCGATGTACTGGGAGGGCGCGCGGATGCGGTGGTCCTTACGCGCAGCTTTCACCCCCGTGCAGCCAACCCAAAACGCCTGTTGACTATCGCGCAAGAACAACCCTGGAAAAAACCCATCTATGTCACCGATGATGTCGTCCCTGGTTTGGAACTGGCGCTTTCTTTGGCCGATGATGAAACGCTGATTCTCGTGTCCGGCTCGATCTTTGTTGTGGCGGCAGCGCGAGAAGCCTGGCTGGCAATGCATCCTGATGCGTTGCCGCGAAGCGATTGGGCGCATTATGCCGAGCCCATTGACGGCGAATTTACACCGATGCTGTCCTGACATGGCTGGGGAACACCAAAAGTCGGCAATTTCACAGGTTTTTCGTGGCAACACAGATACTTACTTCCTCGCCCCATCTTGCTCATCCCCTGCCAGGATCTCATCGCGATAAAAAACACGTATCTTTCTTTCGCACCCTCATTGGAATTCAACGGTTTCGATAAACAACCCTTATGCCTCAACATCCTTCAAACCCCTTTCTGCGACGCTTTCATGAGGAATTTCCATTCCTCAGCGCCACCATGCATCCAAGTCAACCGCATACACCCGTCGACATGCTCGATGAGGAAGAGCTGACCCAGAAGTTTGCGGTCATTGTCTCGCGCGACGTGATTCTCTATCCTCGCATGGTTGCGCCTATCTTTTTGGGCCGAGATATGTCGCAACGGGCTTTAGACGTCGCTCGAGAAGAGGATATTCCTCTGCTGGTGCTCGCACAGCGAGATCCCACCATCGAATCCCCAACGGGCCAGGACCTCTATAGCTTGGGCACTGAAATTTCGGTGGAACGCATCTTGCGCATGCCAGATGGTTTACAAAGCGTTTTTGTGCAGGGGAAATATCGGGTTGAGATTCTCGACGTGCTACAGGAACACCCTTACTTTCTGGTGGTCGGACGTCGCATTCCCGAGATTGTAGCGCCCTTTAAAGATGAGGATGAAGTGTTACGCCGTGCGGTCCTTGTCCTCTTTGAAAAAGTTTCCTTCTTCAACGCCACCATACCCGACGAGGTGTTGATCGCGGCGATGAACGCGGAGGACCCAGGCTGGCTTTCCGACCTCATCATATCCTCATTGCCCATTCCATTGGATCGCCGCCAGCAGATCTTAGAGACGCTTGATCCGATGGATCGCTTGCGGAAAACCAGCGTCTTCCTTGCCGAAGAGTTGGATGTTTTGGAGTTGGAAAATGAGATTCATGAGCAGGTGCAGCGCAAGATGGAGGATTCCCAGCGGGAATATTTCTTACGCGAACAGATGCGCGTGATTCAGGCTGAACTGGGAGAAGGCGACGAGTTTAGTCAAGAGATTGTTGAACTGAGGGAGCGGATTGAGGCTTCGGCCATGCCCGAGACTGTAAAAGCCAAAGCGCGCAAGGAACTGAGCCGGCTGACTTCCATGCCGCCGATGGCGCCCGAAACGAACATTGTGCGAACCTATCTCGATTGGCTGCTCGACCTGCTCTGGGGAGAGCCCGAAGAAGTGGAGATCGATATTGCACGCGCTGAAGCGGTCTTAGAGGCCCATCATTACGGATTGAAGAAAGCGAAAGAACGTATTTTGGAACATATCGCCGTGCGCAAGCTGGCGGGCACACAAATGCGGACGCCCATTCTCTGTTTTGTGGGGCCGCCAGGCACGGGTAAAACATCGATGGGGAAGTCCATCGCCGAGGCTTTGGGCCGTGAATTTGTGCGCGTCTCCCTGGGC
>WFTO01000110.1 GCA_015485435.1 Anaerolineae bacterium
CCCCAGGGGGGACCGTAGTCCTTTTTGTTGAAGGCGCAGCCTTCGACCGAGCCCATGTTGTTGGCGGGATGGTTGGTGTAGGCCGCGTTTTCGTTGAAGAAATTAATCCAATCCGCGTGATTTTTGGCGTAATCGCTATCCCAATCCTCTAGCATCTTCGCCACGGATTTCGTTGGGGGCACCATATGCCCGATGACCGTGGCGTCGTAGCGGGCCAGCCGATCGCCGCTCAAGAAGAATTGCAGGAAGTCCTTGGCGGTCTCTGGATATTTCGTGTTGGCCGAGATGGCAATCCGACTCCAGGAGCCGTAGGTCACGTAGGGGCTATCGGGTCGGGTGGACCAGGGCAGGCGCACGATGTTGGTTTTGTCTTCAAGTTGCGGAGCCTGGTCTTGCATGCGCACCCCCAGTCGCCCGGCATAGACACTCATGGCCGCCTTGCCCGTAATGAAAGCGGTGATCTGATCACCCCAGCTATAATTCTCGAATCCGGGCGGCGCGTATTCGGTCATCGCCACCCACTTCTTGATTGCATCCAGGGCCCCTGGCTTGTCGAAAATCAATTCCCCTTGCGGTGTATAATAATCCATGCACTGTTGCCAGAGGAAGGTGGAGAAGAAGTTCACGGAAGCATTGGTGGAGCCAGGAATCGAGATACCGTAAATACCCTTTTCGGGATTCGTCAATGCCTTGGCCGCGGCCATCACCTCTTCATAATTGGTAGGAGGCTCTAAGCCCGCCTCTTCAAACAAGTCCGTGCGATACCAGAGCCCATACACGCTAGTGGCATAGGGCAAGGCATAGACGGTGCCATCCATTTCGAAGTAGCTGCCCGGGACATATTCGTCCTCGCCACCGATGGCCTCGAAGACATCGTTGAGCGGAAGGAGATACCCGGCGTCAGCCCATTCACGTGCGAATGCGGCCTCGATCTCGAAGATGCCCGCATCAGCTCCGGCCGCCAACAGGGTGGAGATACGTTGGCCGCGCGTGGCTGGGGTGCCGGTGACCACATCGATGAACACGTCGGGATTCTTCTCATGATATTCGTCGATGATCTCGGCCAGGATGTCCAGCTGGGGCGGGTCGGCTTCAGTCGTGAAGAACGTAATGGTGCGCGGGCCGGTCTCCGGGCCTGCTGTGGGGGTCACGACCACTTCTTTGACGACCTCTTTCGTCACCACCTTTTCTACCACTTCGGGCGTGGCCTGGGCGCAGGCTGCCAGCGCTAGAAGCAGGACTAGCAACGAGAAGATCACGATGGTGCGTTTCACGCTTCTACCTCCTTGTTAAGTAAGTATGGAAAGGACAACATGCGTTGGGAGCGAAGGACAATCAGCCTTTTAGGCCGCCGCCGCCCCAACCGGCAATGAGATAACGTTGCAGAAAAATATAGAAGAGGACCAAAGGCAAACTGATCATTACCCCCGCCGCCATGAGCACGCCCCAGGAATAGATCCAATCCTCGGACAGAAAACTCGCCACACCAGCGCTAAGCGTTTGCTTTGAGGCGCTGAAAATCAGGATCGAAGCAAAAAGATACTCCTGCCAGGTCACGCTGAATACGAAAATACCGGTGGCGATCATCCCTGGCAGAGCCTGGGGCAGAATGACCTTGTAGAACGCCTGAAAACGCGTGGCGCCATCCACCATGGCCGCCTCTTCCAGCTCGATGGGGATGCCCTGAAAATAGGAACGCAACATCCAAAGTCCCACAGGCAAGCGAGTGCCCACATATACCAGCGTTAATCCCACCATGCTGTTGACCAGGTGCATCTTGTAGAGGATAAAGAACAGAGGCACCACCAGCACGATGGGCGGCATCATGTAGGCAATCAGGGTCATTTTGCCGAACAGTTCAAAGCCCCGATAGCGAAAACGGCTCATGGCATACGCGGCCATGGCCGAAAACCCGATCACCCCAATCGTGGTCACCGTAGAAAGCACCGCACTGTTTCGCATCCACTGGCTGAAGCGCGTCACTCGAAACAGGGTGACGTAATTCTCCAGCGTGGGATTGCGGGGGAAGATGGTTTGTTCGAAGGAATAAGTCTCAGCATCCGGTTTGATGGAGGAGATGAAAACCCAGAAGAGCGGCGCGATGGCCCACACGACCGCCAGAATCATCAATCCATAAAATAAGATGCTACGCAGATGTTTGAGAATCCGGTAATAAGTAGCGGAAGTTCGCCAGGACGTATGTGTGGAGGGAACGGTTTGTGCACTCATACCCCAGTTTACCGAAATTCCCTTTTCCCCAACACCCCCAAAAGTAGGGGAGATTACTCCTCCATTGGGAGGGATAAATCACCCCAGCCGACGTCAGTCACCCGGCGTCATTGCACCAGTCCCATGCGGATCGCTTTCACCGCAGCCTGGGTGCGATCCGTGGCGTCCAGCTTTTCAAGGATGGTCTGTACGTAACCCTTGACCGTGCTTACTCGCAGCCCCAACGCGTGAGCAATGGCCTGGTTGGTCAGGCCTTCCACCATGAGATGCAACACATCCATCTCGCGCGGGGTCAACGGCTCGATCAGATTGTAAACAGGATATGGGGTCTCCATTTCGGACTTGCGCAGGTCTCGCAACACACGTTCGAGAAACTGACGGTCGACGCGTTGGCCGCCCGCGACGACTTCGTTGACCGTGGACAGAAGCTCTTCTCGGGAGATGTCTTTTAGCACAAATCCCGAAGCCCCCGCAGCCAACGACTGCAGCAAATAGGTGGTATTGGGATAGGTCGTCACCATGATCACGTGAATGCGAGGATCGATTTGTTTGATGCGCTGCAGGGCGGAGATGCCATCAATATTTTCCATACGAATGTCCATCAAAACGACATCGGGATGGAGCGCTTTGGCCAACTTCACAGCATCCTCGCCCGAACCAGCTTCCCCGATCACGGCGAAGCCAGGAGCGTTTAACATGCTGCGCAAGCCCTCGCGCACCATGGGATGGTCGTCTACAATGAGAATGGTGATATTGGAAGCGTCATTCTTCATGGTTTCTCATCGGATGGGGATTAGAAAAGTCAGGTGGCGGATACAGGGGAAGGCAGGGGGATACGAACACGAATGAGGGTGCCGATGTCGGGGGTGCTCTGGATTTCGAAGAGACCTCCGAGCAGAGCGGTCCGCTCACGCATGCCCACCAACCCCAGCCTGTCTTTTTCATCTCTGAATTTCCCGATATCAAAACCGACACCCCGGTCCTCTACCTCGAGGATGAGGTCATGACCTTCGGAACGGAGGCTCAGGCGGATGTAGTTGGTTTGGGCGTGTTTACGGGCGTTGGAAAGGGCTTCCTGGGCAATGCGAAAGACCGCGGTCTCGATGTCGGGAGGGATTACGATCTCGTCGGCGACATGAACGACGTATTCCAGTTGCCAGCCCTCCGCCTGGCTGAGGGTGGTGGCATATTGTCGCAACCCCGAGACCAACCCCATGGTTTCCAGTGCGGCAGGACGAAGCTCCGCGATCACCCGTCGCGCTTCATCAATGGCGGCCTTTAACCGGGCGTGGCCCAGGGCAAGCTCCATGCGAGCGGCTTCGGAAAGCCCTTCGGAAAAGGCCTCTAGGGTATTGAAATGCATGTTGGCGCTGATAAGCAATTGCGTCAGTCCGTCATGTAAATCGAGTCCGATCAATCGACGCTCCTCCTCCTGGATATGCGCCATCTTTTGCACCAACTCGTGCAACCGTGCCTCGCGATCGGCAAGGGCGGCATAGAGGTCCGCACTTTCGATGGCGACCGCAGCCTGATCGGCCAGCAGAGCGAGGATGCGCAACTCATCCTCACCGATCACCGAACGGGTGCGAACAATGACGTTCAGCACACCCACGACGCGATTATTGGATTGCAATGGCAGGGCAGCAGCCGCTCGGATCCCCCACCTTTGGGCTTCACCCTCGCTGAAAAGGGGATGATCCTGAGCATGATTGACGACTATCACCTGTTTCGACAATGCCGCCTGCATGACGAGTCCATCAGGACGCGGGGGGCGTGGTCGCGGGCGATTCTCCGAATCGCGCCAGGCGCTGGCTGCGAAGCGCAAGTTAGAGGTCTTTTTTTCGAGTATAAAGATATGCACCTCGCATGCGTTTGCCAACTTCAACGCGCTTTCGGCGATGACATGAAAGACCTTTTCCGGCTCCGACGTACCCGTAAGCTCCAGGCTCACCTGCCGTAAGCCCTCCAATTCCGAAAGCCTGGCCTTCAAACGGCGTTCTCGGGCGGCGAGATCCACCATCATGTTGTTGAAGGTGTCTGCCAACTTTTCAAGCTCCTTGGAGCCCTGAACTTCGACCGGTTGAGTAAGCTCCCCTGCTGCCACCCGATCGGCGCCAGCCAAAAGCGCCTGAATCCCCTGGTTGATTTGCCGCACCAAAGGAACTGTCACGCCAATAGCAATCACCCAGGTCAACGCTGCGATCAATATGCTAGAGAATCCTAAGGCTCGCACATTCATGAGCATCTGATTCCAGGCCAGGGTCAATTTCTGCTCTGAGGCTGGCTGCACCTTGCGCTCAAGCGTTTCTTGTCCCATGGCAAACAAGATGGCGGCAAAGCGGGCGAATAGCGACATCTGTTGATCACGCCCGTTGATAAGACGCAATCCCAATCCCTGTATCTCAGAAAAATCATCTTCAATGGTGCGCGCCCATTGTTTTTCGAGCGACGTTTGCGCCAAAGCCTTGAATCGCTGCTTTGCCTGATAAAAGTCCACAGCGGCTTCGGTAAAGCGCACACGCTCCTCAGCATTAGGTGAACTCATGTACGCAGTCACTGCGAGCTGCATTTCCTGCAGGCTGACCTGCATCTCGTGAGCGGCCTGTTGATACGCCGGGCCACGTTGTCGGGATCGATTCACAATTTGTTTTAGCAGTGTCATCGCTGCAAAGTTTGTTTTTTCGATGCTTTCAAAATCCTCTTGCTGTCGATCTCGTAACAGAATCAATTCCTGGCCAACAGCCCGGGCGTTTTCGAAATCATCCCTTAACGCATCCACCCAAACCTGCTCATTCTCACCACCAAGCGATTCATATACCTGAAGGGATTCCTCAAATCCGGCCAAATGTTGATGGAATTGCTCGATAAAGCCTTTCTCCCCCTCCATAAGATAACGATACAATGCTGCCTCCGCGTCTCGCAATTCCGCCCGCATGCTCAACGCCGCCCGCTGTTGACGAATGGTCACCGTCTCAGCCTGTCGCAATACCTGTGGAACCAAGCGCGCGAGATACCCCAGGGCCATTAAATTCAACAGCAGGGCGACGGTCCAAAAACCAGTGAGCACAAGAAGCTTGGTTTGAATACGCATACAAACCGACTATCAGCCAGACAGAAAGTTCACATCTTTCTCACATTGTACCGTACTGCCAGAAATTGTTAAATTTTCATGCATTCGGATGACCGGGCCCCAGGCGCCATTCGAACCAGGACGGCAATCGAAAATCCACAGCAATCATTCATCAAGACATGAAAGGTTGCAGGAGCGCGCCGTTTCTACGATAATACCAACATCTCTCTCCCTCACCCACCTTACCGCTGGTTTTGCATCCATGACCAAATCGGCGGGGCCACTGCCATTCCATCTGACTATGACTGAAAGCACCTTATCACACCTCGAATGCGCCGCGTGTGGCGCCGTATATTCAGCCGATGAACGCCATAATCTGTGTGAACACTGCGGCAAGCCGTTACTGGCTCGTTACGACCTCGACGCGGCTGCCCGCACATTAACCCCTGAGTCCCTGTCTGAACGCGAGCCTTCCATGTGGCGTTATACCGAAGTGTTGCCTGTACGCGACCCCGGCGCAATGCTTTCGCTGGGAGAAGGCGGCACCCCGCTATTGCATGTTCCTTGGTTAGGAGAAGCTATCAGCTGCAGCAACACCTATATTAAAGACGAATCTCTCAACCCCACAGGCAGCTTCAAAGCCCGCGGGTTAGCCATGGCGGTGAGTAAAGCTCTTGAATTGGAGGTCGAAGCGTTGGCGATCCCTAGCGCTGGCAACGCCGCTGGTGCAATGAGCGCTTACGCTGCCCTGGCGGGCATTCCCGCGCACGTGTTTATGCCCGCGGATGTCCCTCAAACCTTCCAGGTGGAATGCCTAGCCCTTGGCGCTGAGGTAACCCTGGTGGAAGGCCTGATTACCGACGCCGGCGCCAAAGTCAGAGAAGGCGTTGAAGCTCATGGCTGGTTCGATGTAAGCACCTTAAAAGAACCTTATCGTATTGAAGGAAAGAAGACCATGGGCTATGAACTGGCCGAACAATTCGGCTGGGAACTGCCCGATGTCATCATCTACCCCACTGGCGGAGGAACGGGACTGATTGGCATGTGGAAAGCCTTCGCTGAGATGGAGCGTATGGGGCTGATAGGCCCTGAACGGCCCCGGATGGTCAGCGTCCAAAGTGAAGGCTGCGCCCCAATCGTCAGGGCTTTTGAGCATGGATGGGAGCAAGCGCAGCCCTGGGAAAGCGCCAAAACTCTCGCTGCCGGACTGCGAGTTCCGGCAGCCATTGGCGATTTTCTCATTCTCACCGCCTTACGCGAAAGCCAAGGCACAGCCATCGCCGTGTCAGATAAAGCCATCTTGGAGGCCATCACCTACATGGGGTCTATGACCGGCATCTTCCCTGCTCCCGAGGGAGCAGCCACCCTCGCAGCACAGATCCAACTGTTGCGGGATGGATGGATTCAGGAACATGAGAGGGTCGTCCTCTTTAACACTGGTTCCGGCCTGAAATATACCCATCTATTGACCACATCATGAATCGCGTCGCTCTCTACTTTATAGCCCCTTATCAAGCGGAACTGCGTTCAGAACCGTTACCTCCTGGACAACCTGGACAGGTGTTGGTGCGGAGTTTGTATTCAGCCATCAGCACAGGCACAGAATTGCTTATCTTTCGCGGCCAAGCGCCTGAACATATGGCAGCAGATGCCACCATACAAGACCTGTCAGGCTCCCTCACATTTCCACTAAAATATGGGTACAGCCTTGTCGGAGAAGTGGTCGATGTTGTGGACAAAAAACATCGCGGCTTGCTAGGAAAACGCGTATTTGCTTTTCATCCGCACGAAACGCACTTTTGGGCGGACCCAACCACCTTACATCCTCTGAACGGTGATGTGAAGCCAGAAGACGCCCTTTTTCTCCCCAACATGGAGACTGCGGTCAACTTCCTCCAAGACGCTGCTCCCATCCTGGGAGAACAAGCCGTGGTATTTGGGCAGGGAATCGTGGGACTGCTCACCACCGCCCTGTTAGCTCGCACGCCACTCTCTCAACTCATCACACTGGACCGGTATCCCCTTCGGCGTGAAATGAGCCTGGCTATGGGCGCAACCGCGTGTATCGACCCCACCACAACCAATGCCCTTGAACAAATCGCCACCTTGCTTCGCCCATACGATGCGTCGGGGCGGGCCGATCTGGCGTTTGAACTCTCAGGCGCGCCCCAAGCCTTGCAGCAAGCCATCGATATCACAGGATTTTCGGGGCGCATCCTTATCGGAAGCTGGTATGGACGCAAACCAGTGACTCTGAATCTGGGCGGCGATTTTCATCGCCGCCGCATTCGACTTATCAGCAGCCAGGTGAGCACGCTTGCACCGAAATTGCAAGGGCGTTGGACCAAGGCCCGGCGTTTACAGATCGCCTGGAAATGGCTGTCGGTGGTCCAACCCTCCGATTTAATTACCCGCAAACTTCCCTTTGATCAGGCGCCTCTGGCCTATTCATTGCTCGATAAACACCCCGAAAAACACCTGCAAATCATCTTCACCTACACATAACGCATTCAACCATCCCCCTCACTTCTACTCACGCATTCTTTCAAAACACAACCATGTACAATCTTGCCATCCAACGAGACTTTGTGGCTCAGCATTACCTCATTGGAGGAGACTGGGGCCCCGAAAATGAGTTACATTCCCACCATTATCGATTAGAAGCATTGCTGGAAGGCTACAACCTGGATGAACATGGCTATCTCGTTGACATTGTTCATTTCGAAGCGCTTTTGGATGAGTTGGTGTCCCGCTATCGGGATCACATCCTCAACGATCTCCCAGAATTCGAAGGATTAAACCCCAGCATCGAACATTTCTGCCGGATTGTGGCTTTACGTCTCGCTGAAGGCCTACGCGCCCCCAATATTTGTGCAATCACCATCCGCATTTGGGAAAATCACATCGCCTGGGCTTCGTATCGTCATGAACTTCCATGCCCATAACCTCCATCTCCGCTGAAATTCGGACTGAGGTTCTGCTTACTTCTCATCAAAACGCATTCAGAAAGCCCCTATGCATATCGGTTTTGTCATCTATGGCTCCCTGGATACCCGCTCTGGGGGGTATCTTTACGATCGAAAACTTGTGGAATTCCTCCAGAATCAGGGCGACCGGGTAAGCTTGTTTTCCCTCCCCTGGCGCAGCTATCCCCAACATTTGCTGCAAAATCTTTGGTGGGGGTGGGCAAGCGCCCTGGCCGCCTCCCAGCTGGACATTTTAATCCAGGACGAATTGAATCACCCCTCGCTATTCTGGCTTAATCGCCATTTGAAGGTAGAAGCCGATTTTCCTATCGTCACCCTGGTGCATCATCTGCGCAGCAGCGAGGTGCATCCCAAGGGCCTGACACCGCTCTATCGCGCCATCGAAAAGCGATACTTACTGACAACGGATGGCTTCATTTGCAACAGTCATTCCACAGAACAAGCCGCCCTC
>WFTO01000111.1 GCA_015485435.1 Anaerolineae bacterium
GTGGTGGGTTCATGTATCTGACCCAGGGCATCACCGACCCGGAAGGAAACCATCATCCCATGACCGGGCTTGTTCCCGGTCAGGTGACTATGACGCCCAAACTGGCGGGATTGGGTTATCGCACCGTGATGGCTCTTCGCGACAATTTTTTAATCTCTGCCAATACACCCCTGCGCGGGCATGAGTTTCATTGGAGTCGTTGGAGTGAGCAATCGCGATTGAACCCACAAGTTGCAGCGTGGCAGGTTCAACCCCGGCGGCCGGGCGCGTCGCCTCGGTTCGATGGCTATGCCCGCGCCGGCCTGCTCGCTTCTTACATACATTTGCCTTTTGCGACAGACCTGCAGCTGGCCATCCGTTTTGTGCAGGCATGCCGCGCTCAGATGGGGGAGTGAACAGCGTCACTGCCCCCCATCTGGAATCAGTGATTTTCTATGGGAAAGTTAGGAGCGGTCAACGCAATGACGCGATCGCCCATCTGGGGAATGTAGGTGTCCGATGCCGTAATGACCACCAGGCGATCGTTGTTTCTGATGACAAAAAGCGGGATAACTGCGTCTTTGTGGGATTCACTAAAGAGTTCTTCCACACCAGGATCCGTGACTGCGATTGTGCGAAGCCGCCAACCTCCCTCCAGGCGATCATTTAGACTGCGATAGGTCATTTCATGCCCAAATAAAAGCCGTCCCACCAAATGTTCGGGCACAGATTCCTGCCCTGTGCCATTTGTTGAACGTGGTGGTAGCTGAAATACATTGGCGCGGCCAAAGATATCGGCCATGTGCAGGCAGGCCAGAGTGTTGATTTCGTCATTCGACGTGAGGGCCAGGAGTCGGCCCACCCCTCCCAGATCCATTTCTTCGATGAAATCTTCGTAAAGGATATTGCCGCAATAGGCTCGCAGCCCATCATCTTCAGCCAGATTGCAATTGCGAGGGTTGGTATCGACCATCACTACTTTGAACCCTGCGTCTTGTAAGACCTTGGCCAGCATGCGAGCGCCTTTGTGCGCCCCCACCAACAACAGGCCTTGCGGGTTCATTTCCGCTAACCCCAACCGGCGAGCCAGCGGTCCAGCCGTAAGCCCGTAGATCACAACGGTGCCAATGATGACGAAGAAGGTCAGCGAAACCAGGACATCGGCGTTGGGATAGCCCACATGATCGAGCTCGATGGCGAAAATTGAAGCGACAGAGGCTGCCACAATGCCACGCGGCGCCATCCAGGCCAAAAACACTTTCTCAGAGGATTTGAGTGTCGAGCCCAACGTTGAAAACCAAACGCTTAAGGGGCGGGCAATGAAAATCAGGATCGCCAGAAACACCAGGGATTGCCATCCCAGACCGAGGATGTCACCGATCTGCAAACGCGCCGACAAAAGCACAAAAATGCTCGATGTCAACAGCACCCCCAAATCTTCTTTGAATTCGATGATGTGTTTGATGGAGATGGCATTCTGGTTGGCCAGCACCATGCCCATGATGGTGGTCGCCAGCAGTCCCGATTCGGGAGCGAGCACATTTGACGCCGCGAACACCACAATGACCGCCATCAAAGTGAACGCGTTTTGAAGATGGTCGGGGATGAGATAGCGCTTGAGTAGATATGCCAACATCCAGGCGCCGGCCCACCCCAATGCTGCGCCGATGATGGCAATTTGCAGCAGGTTCATCATGGCTTCGCTGGTGGCCGCGCGCACATTGGTTTGCAGCACCATACCAAAAACGAGCAAGGCCAGGGTGGCGCCGATGGGATCGATGAGAATGCCCTCCCACCGTAAAATAGAGCCCACGTGGCCCACTGGGCGGATGTCTCGTAACAATGGGAGGATTACGGTGGGGCCGCTGACAATTAAAATCGCACCCAGAATCAGCGAAAGTTGCATGTCGAGCCCAAGGATGAAATATGCCGCAGCTGTGCTGATGGCCCAGGTGATTAATGCGCCAATGGAAATCAGATTGCGCACCACACGCTTGATGCCGGGCAGGTCTTTAAACCGCAACCCCAGCCCCCCTTCGAACAAAATGATGCCCACCGAAAGAGAGACCAGGGAAAATAGCGTGTCCCCGAACAAGGCATCGGGGTTGACAAACCCCAAAATGGGTCCGATGAGCAAACCGAAAATCAGCAACAACAAGATCGAAGGGATGCGCAGGCGCCAGGCCAGCCACTGGGCCAGTATCCCAGCGAATACAATCACGGCGAGTCCAAGAATCAAGTCAACAGTCAAGACATACCTCGGTGTCAAAGAGTGAGTGTGTTGGAAACCATCTATTGTGAGAATGGATCGTCGTTTTGGAGAGGGTGTAAACCGGTAGGTGATGCCCTTCTCTTTCGAGGCAAGGCTGTCGGGGAGGATGGCGCCAAAAAAGTGCAGGATTGTCATCCGAAGGAGGCGGCGCCGGCCTATTTTACCATCATCTTTTGTGAAAAGGGTAGTTGCATCGGCAAGGGCATTTTGGGTGAAGATACCCCCATGATCGCTGCCAAAGGCCGTTGTCTTGGCGTAATCATGATCAGACCCGGTGCAACTTGTCCTGAGCGCAGTCGTACGCTGGAGAGCTTCGCTCTGGGGGTGGGCGTAGGCCTACCCGACTACCCATTTCATGTTTCAATCTTCATGTGTTGGACAGTTGCGAGGGTATGCATGGATGAGCGAGTTCGATTGATCGACGAAACTGATGGATTCTCCAATCCCGACGATTTTTGACATGACATGGGAGAAATGTTACAATTACAAAATACGACAATTACATATCATCCACCTGATGAAGGTGCGCAGATGGCCCGGATGCCCTGCGC
>WFTO01000112.1 GCA_015485435.1 Anaerolineae bacterium
GCCATTTTTTCCGAAAGCCACTTCCAGGGTTTGATAACGATGGAGTTGCGCCTTGACGTTAGCGAGCTCTTGTTGCAGCGCCTGATATTGTTTGCGCACCTCTTTCAAGGCGTCAAGGCGCATCCGCGCTGCCGCCAGTTGTTGATTGGCCAACTCCCAGGCTTGATGCGCCTGCTCGGCGGCGCGATGGGCTTCTTGCCACTGCGCGCGGGCATCGGGCAAGCTTTTCAGGGCTTCATCCAATGTGGCCAATTCAGCCATGTCCTCCAGAAGTGCAGCCTTTTCTCGACGCCAGCGGGATTCGATTCGCTTGAGGGTTTGTTCTTCTTCTGGCAATCGTTTTTCCGCTTCCAGAACCTGCTGCCACAAACGGGGAATATCCTGCCATCGTTCACGGGTTTGGCGCGCTCGCTGATGGGCGTCTGCGTCGTAGGTGATTCTCGCCAGCTGGGCCTGAACCGCGGCCAATTGGGCCTGGAGATCGGGCGCGACGCCTGCGACGAGTCGGGCCTGAAGATCGTTTACCTCCTTTCGGAGGTCCTCCGCTCGGGAGGCCTTCCGTTGCGCTTCTGCCAGACGCCCTTCCAGTTGGCTGAGGCTCCGACGGTGACGTGGAAGATCATGCAACAACGAGGCAGTAACTTCCCGCTCCTTTTTCAGGGTGCGCTCTTCGGTTTCCAGTTTTTCGATGGTTGCCTGTAAATCTGTTGCTTGTTCGATCAGAAGGGAGGAATCCCCTTCGTAAGCTTGTAAACGACTTTCAAGTTGCGCCAATTGGCGTTGTAGTCCAGGAAGTCGCCTTAGCCGTTTGACGGTGCGTTGGCTGATTGCCTCCAGCTCTTTCTTTTCTGCCTGCAGGGCGTGAAGCGTTTTTCGAGTCTGTTGGAACTCGGCGCGCAGTCGTTGCAACTGGTTTTCATATTCCTGCAATACGTGGGAGCGATCGCTTTCACCCAATGGGCGTTGGCAGACCGGACATGCATCGGTTTTTCCTTGCTCAAGGAGCTGCAGTCGTTCTTTCAGCGCTGTGGCTTCCGCGGTAAGCGCCTCAAGCTCTTGCTCCTTTTGGTGGATGATGGTGCGAATTTCTGTAATGCGTTGCGTACGAGTTTTTTCTTCGTCGGCCAGGGTTTCCAGCGTGGTCACTTCTTGTTGGAGCTGTCTCCATTTGGCTTCCAACTCGGGGAGCGCATCTAATAACGTCTGAAGTCGTGATAGTTCCTCTCGTCGATTTTGCAATTCTACGGTCAGTGCAGCCAGTCGTTGCGCCCTGATCTGGTTCTCGGCCTCAAGCGCCTCCAGAGACTGTACAGTGTGTTGTAATTCGATGGTTTGCGATTCTAAATCAGACAGTATGGCCGCCGCTTTTTCGGCTTCGTGTAACCAGTCAGTTTTGATGGCCTGTTGCTTTTCGAGCTCCGTGCGCGCTTTATCGATGGCCCGCATCAATGTCTGTTCTTCCTTTTCGAGTGGTCGTAAAGCGGCCAGTGTTTGATTCCACCGCGCTTCTTCGGCCTGGGCGCGTTGCCATTCGCGAAACCGTTGTTCAATGACTTCTTTTTGTTCCAGGAGTTGTTTCAATGTTTCGACGCGTTCGCGAGCGTTTTTACGATCTTCGGTTGTATGCTCGAATTCGCGTTGGGCGCGGGTGACGCGCTCTGCGAGTTTTTCTCGCATCGAACGTTTGTCTTCCAGCCCCTGCAACGTCAATCTTGCTTGCAACTCGGTTTTGCGGGTTTCATCTTTGACGAGGCGGGTTTGAAGCTCTTTTACCTCGGCTCGTTGCAAATCCTCTCGACGCGTTCTTTCCTGGGCAAGCTCCTCTTCAAGTTTTTGCTGTCTGCCAGCTAAAAGGTCGACTTGACGCTGGGTTTCTTTGGCCAGTTCGCGCGCTCGTTGGGCATAACCATCATATTCCGAGAGGTTTAAGATTTTTCCAAGGATCTCTTTGCGTTTGGATGGAAGCGCTGTGGTGAATTTGTCGGCCTCGCCTTGCTTGAGGAAGGCGGTATGGATAAATGTTTCGTAGTCGATCCGAAGGAGGGAATCGATTTTTTTCTGGGTTGCTTTTAAGCTTGACTCGGTCAACGATTGCCAACGTTGAGTGCTATCGTCCCAAACGGCAAATTCCAGCGCGGTTTTGCGGGAGCGACGGTCGTATTTCCGGGTGACCGAATAACGTTGTCCTTCGAGGCGGAATTCAAAAATGACCTGGGCGCTTCCTCGTCCCATATGCACCAAGGCGTCGTTACGCGCTCGGGCCTTGCCCCAAAGTGCCCAGGTCATGGCGTCGAGAAGCGCGGACTTGCCGTGACCGTTGGCGCCGATAAGCGCCACCAGGTGCATGTTCGAAAAATCCAACGGCTCAGGCGGCGATTGATAACTCAAGAAGTTTTGAAGGAAAAGTTTATGGGGTATCATTGGCGTATTGGTAGCTCGTCTATTGTTACACGGCGTTTATCGATGTCCGGAACTTGTCATTTAGAGTCGGTTAAGGACGTTCTTGCCGTTTTGGCGTCAAGAACCGTCTATCTCTCTACAGATGATTCAGCTATGTGTTTTCCAGAGCGCTCATGACAAGATGTCAGCGGTAACAAAAATACTTCTTAATCTTAAAAATCTACGTGCATCCGCTGAATTGGTGTTATTTACGGCGAATTCAAAGCTGAAAGTCGCGAGGATTGACACCTATTGGCGCCAAAGTGCATAACAGTTTTTCAATCGTAACCGTTGATGTTTGGAACGTTGTTGAGTCGAATTCCCGTCCACTGGTTTATTTTATCACATCATGAATCTGCGAGACTTTTTACATGCAGCGAAGGAGCAGGACTGGTTGATTGTTGTGGACCAGCCTGTTCATCCGGAGCTTGAACTGGCGGCGATAGCGTATGCATTGGATGGTCGCCCCGTGTTGTTTGAGAATATCATTGGTCATCCTGGCTGGCGTGTCGTATCGGGCGCGGCGTCGGCGCGGCGATATTTTGCGTTGTCTTTAGGCTGTTCACAACAGGATTTGCTCTTCCGTTTGGCGGAAGCTCAGTCCCAACCGCGCCCTGCGCCCCTGGTGGAAAAGGCGCCATGTCAGGACATCGTGGAAAAGCCGGGAGACCTGTATTCGTTGCCGCTGTTAAAACATTTGCCGCAAGATGCTGGATATTATGTGACGGCAGGTGTTGCCATCGTTCGCGATCCTGAAAGCGGCCTGAACGCTTCTTATCATCGCCTATTGCGAGTGGATGCGCATCATTTTGTCGCTAGACTGGTTGAAAATCGGGGAACGTACAACGCCTGGAAGAAAAGTGAGGGCGATCTTCCCGTTGCTATTGCGATCGGTTTGCCGCTGCATATCTTGCTAGCGGCAAGCATGTCGCCACCGCCGGGCGTGTTTGAAATGGATGTCGCTCAGGCCCTGGCCCCTACGCCTTTGGTCCGGTGTCTTACCAACGATCTTTTTGTGCCGGCAGAGGCGGAAATCGTCCTGGAGGGCAGGATAACCCATCGCATGGAAGAGGAAGGCCCATTTGTGGACCTTACCGAGACTGGTGATTTTGTACGCATGCAACCCGTGATCGAAATCGACGCCATCACACATCGTCGGGATCCGATCTATCATGGGCTTTTGCCTGGGCAACTGGAGCATAAATTGCTGATGGGCATGCCCAAGGAGCCCGATATTTATGCTGCCGTGAAGGAGGTGGCGGATGTGCGACAGGTGCACATAACTCCAGGCGGTGCTTCTTGGTTACATGCGGTTGTGCAAATTGTCAAGCAGCATCCTGAAGATGCCAAACGGGCTATACAGGCCGCTTATCGCGGACACGGCTCCTTGAAGCATGTGGTGGTCGTGGATGATGATATCAATATTTTTGACCCACAAGAGGTTGAATGGGCCATTGCGACCCGCGTGCAGGCCAGTCAAGATGTGTACATTTTCCCAGATCAGCCAGCCAGTTCATTGGATCCTTCGGCGCATCATGTTCCTGGTCAGAAATCGCGTAGCGACAAGGCAGGCGTTGATGCCACCATCCCCTGGGATACGCCTAAGGGGCCCGCTCATCCTGAACATTATCAACGTATTCGCTTCCCAGACGTATCCATGAATTGGCGCACTTACACCAAGAGATAGTGACCGAGATTATGGGCTATTCGTCCTTCATGGGTTTGATAGGGGTTTCCGCTTCTTTGAAAAGTTGGAGGTAACTTTGCCAGCGATGGGGATGAATTTGGCCACGTTCCAGGGCTTGACGAACCGCGCATCCTGGCTCGGTGATATGTGTGCAGTCGCTGAAACGGCAGTGGGGTGCGTGCACCCGAATTTCGGGAAAATAATCTGAAAGCTCGTGAGGACGGATGTCCCACAAACCCAGCTCTCGCAATCCGGGCGTGTCGGCAATAAATCCTCCCCCATCCAACGGATAGAGTTGAGCCCAACGCGTGGTGTGCTTACCTTTGCCAATTCGCATTAACTCGCCCACGCGAAGGTTGAGTCCGGGCTGAATATGGTTAATTAGGGTCGATTTCCCGGCGCCTGACGGGCCTGCCACCACGGTGAGTTGATCCCTGAGATGACTCCGTAGCGCATCGATGCCGATGTTTTCTTTGGCGCTGACATAAAACACCGGGTAGCCAATGGTCTCGTAGAGTCCAAAGGTGGATCGAGCTTGCTTTTCCCCGGTCAGATCGATTTTGTTGATCACAATAAAGCTCGGAATCTCTGAAGATTCAGCAGCCACTAGGAAACGATCGAGCAGAAACAGATTAGGGTCTGGTTCGGCCGCAGCGAAGACCACCATAATTTCATCAGGATTCGCCAAAATCACATCCTCAATGGGGGAGATTGCCCCTGGCCGGCGGCGAGACAGGGTGGTGCGACGTGGATAAATCTGGGTAATGACCCCTTGGCGTTTTTCAGGAGCAACGGCTTCGATGTGAACTCTATCCCCGGCGGCGATGAGTGTGGTCCGTTTCCGCCGCCGTTTCAACCTACCCGCGACCTTACACTGCCAATGTTCGCCTTCATCGGTAAGCACATCGATAAAGTCAGAATACACTCTGAGGACGATTCCATCCATGGTCAGCGCTTGAAACTCCAATAGTTGAGAAGGCGGCTGTTGCTAAATAATCTTCAGGGGAAGCACGTTATTTTTTCAACTTAGGATGCCAGATTTCGGTGTGGGGCGCGCCTGATCGTTCTCTGACGATGGCAACGGTTTCGAGCTCAATGCCCATTTCGTCGGCAATTTGTTGCAATGCTTCCCGCCGTCCCGGAAAGTTGGTACGGTCGGGCGCATGAACCAAAAAATAGCTGTTGGGGTCTTGTAGCATGGGGCGAACTCGGTCGGCAAAACCATCATCCGGACGGTCGTAGGGTTCGTATCCGAAGATTTCGATAGGATTTACCCGTCCTTGGGAGATGAGAATGACCGGGGCGTCAAAGCCCCAATCCAGCGCATAGGGATGTTCAATATGTCGTGCAAGCAGCTCATCCGTAAGTCGGTAAACGGCGTCTGAGTGGTCGGCAAAGCCGCCTGTTGCGGCCAATGCTTTATGATAGCCGATGTCCGCTCTCATGCCGCTGATGGTCATAAGTGCAAGAAAACTTCCCGCGGCAATGGGGATCCAAGCCTTTGGCAGTTTCTGGAAGCTTAAATCCCACCCCGAAGCGATGATAAGAGCCAACACCGGAGAGAACATGGCCAGGTGGGTGTACCAGAGGGCTGTTGGCGTTAAAGGGGTCTGAATGAGAAGGAGGAGGAAGAAAAGCAGGATGAACAGGGCGCGTAGAGAAATACTTTTTTCATTGGTTCGATATCGATTGATAAAGTGCATCACAAAGATGATGACGATTGCTGCAAGGAAGGCTGGCCAGGCCAACTTGTCTACGAAGTTGCCGCCCAAATACCAGAAGTGATCGCCCTGTAAGAAATCTTTGGTCTGAGCCCATCGAATGGCGAGATTTTGGAGGTAGGCCTTGTTTTCAACGCCATAATACGATCGATTAATCGTGCCTAAAAAGTGCTTGACTGTGGCGCCCGTTTTGATGTTGAACATCAGAAATGGACTCAGGCCCATGAGAAACCATGCCAGGGCGGGTGCCCAGTACATCGGGCGAAGAAGCGCTCGCGGCAAACCTGGCGCGACCTGAATCTTCAAACGATGTCGTTGCCACCAAATGAGGGGAAGCAAAATCAGGGTTGCCGTCAGCGGCCACAACATGATGAATTTGGCCCACAGCCCCAGCCCTGCCAAGAAAGAGGCCAACCACAACCATCGGGCTTGGCCAGAGGTCGCCAATTTTAACAAAGCCACCCAGATGCCTAACATCATGGCAATGGTGGTGTTGGTGACATAGATGCCTTGACGGGCAAAAAAGAGGAAAGAGGGCTGCACCGCCAGGAGCATGGAGGCGACAAAACCCACGCGTACCTGAAATATGCCTTTTCCCAATAGCCAGGTAAGCCAGAGGATGATCGCGCCAACCATGATTGGCCAAAGGCGCATGGCGCCAACGCTGATGCCCCCTAATTTGAAAAAGAGGAGCAGCACCCAGGTGTTCAGGGCTCCCACATAATCCACAATCATGAGTGGCAGTTGTCTTCCAAACAGCGTCACGACTGCGTTGCGGTGGGCTTCGACAGGCAGGTTTTGCAACAGTTGGATGGCCGGTTTGGCCTCTACGGCTTCATCGTAGTTGGGTCCGGGTAAGTCGATCTGATAGAGCGCCAGCGCGAAATAAAGGGCCAGAGGGAGCAACCACAACCAGGTTCGAAGATGCTGAGAACGGAATTGAAACCTCATAACGGGTGGTTTCGTGGAGAATGTTGAGGGTGATCGTGTGTTGAGTTGATGTGATGGCATTCGGAGGAATGGCGGGTATGCGCTTAGTCATCGTCCAATTGCAGAACTGCCATAAAGGCTTCCTGCGGCACCTGAACCGAACCGATCATTTTCATCCGTTTCTTCCCCTTCTTTTGTTTTTCGAGCAATTTTCGCTTGCGAGTGACATCGCCGCCATAACATTTGGCCAATACATTTTTGCGCAATGCTTTTACGTTCGCCCGGCTGATCACGCGGTTGCCGATGGCTGCTTGAATAGCAACATCAAATTGTTGGCGAGGGATGACCTTCTTCATTTTTGATACCAGCTTTTGGCCTTTGGAATAAGCTTGATCCTCATGAACGATAATCGAAAGTGCGTCCACAGGTTGACCCGCCACCAACAGGTCTAGCTTGACCATTTTTGCCGGTCGATACTCGTGAAAATGATAGTCGAGGGAAGCATAACCGCGCGTTCGCGCTTTAAGTTCGTTGTAAAAGTCGACAAGAATTTCGGTCAGTGGAATGTAGTAACTTAGCTGCACCCGCCGGGAGTCGAGATATTCCTGGTTTTTATATTCTCCTCGCCGATTGATTACCAGGTCCATAATGGCGCCGATGTACTCGGTGGGGGTAATAATGTCGATTTGCACCCAGGGTTCGCGTATCTCTTCAATGTGGTTGGGCTCTGGTAGTTCTGATGGGCTATCAATGACGATCTCGGTTCCATCGGTGAGCGTGACCTGATATTCGACTGAGGGGGCAGTAAATACAAGATCGAGTCCGTATTCACGCTCCAGGCGCTCCTGGATGATCTCCATGTGAAAGAGGCCCAAAAAACCGCAGCGGAAGCCAAATCCAAGCGCTTGCGATGTTTCAGGCTCGAAGACAAGCGAGGCGTCGTTGAGTTGAAGTTTTTCAAGCGCATCTCGCAAAAGGTTATAATCATCCGCCTCGGCCGGGTAGACGCCAGCAAAGACCATTGGCTTCTGAGGCTCGAAGCCAGGCAGGGGGTCGTTGGAGGGGTTTCGGGCCAGGGTGATGGTGTCGCCGACGCGACATTCCTGCACGGTTTTCAATCCGGTTGCCACATAGCCAACTTCGCCGACTGCAAGTTTCTCAACGGGCGTCATTTTGGGCGTGAACACCCCAATTTCAATGGGCTGCACTTCGGCGCCTGTAGACATCAACTTAAGGGTGTCGCGTTGATTCAGCTGGCCATTAAAGACACGAATATAGGCGATTACTCCTTTGTAGGGATCGTAATGGCTGTCGAAGATCAGCGCTTGCAAGGGGGCATGCTCGTCTCCGCCTGGAGGCGGTATCTGGTCGACGATGGCTTCGAGCACCTGTTCCACATTGGTGCCTTCTTTGGCGGATACTCTGGGGATGTCCAGTGCGTCGACGCCGAGCAGGTCCTCTATTTCTTGTGCGACTTCATCAGGTCTGGCGGAGATGAGATCGATTTTGTTGATTACCGGGATGATTTCCAAATCTTGCTCCAGCGCTTTGTAAAGGTTGGCCAGGGTTTGCGCTTCTATGCCCTGGGTGGCGTCCACCACCAGCACTGCGCCTTCACACGCCTTGAGGGCGCGCGAGACCTCGTAGCTGAAGTCGACATGCCCAGGAGTATCAATTAGATTAAGCTCGTAGGTTTCACCATCGGACGCAGTATATTGCATCCGCACCGCCGAGGCTTTAATCGTAACGCCCTTTTCTCGTTCCAGCTCCATGCTGTCAAGCACCTGAGCTTGCATTTCCCGATCGGAAATAGATCCGGTGATCTGAAGGAGCCGGTCGGCCAGGGTGGACTTCCCATGGTCAATGTGGGCGATGATGGAAAAATTGCGGATATGTTCGGTACGCATTGGGTGAAAAAACTCAACAGGAATGGAACGTGGTGACGAACAAGGAAGCTATCAATGGATTATGCCAAGGGCGGGCAAGGTGCGCATCCCCAGACCGGGCTCTTTTTGCAAAGGGAGCATAGACATAAAGAATCCGTGGTTCGTCTACAGGGGCGTCGTATAGAGCCGACTTCAAACAATGGCGTTGGGTTGAGGTTGGCCAAATGAAGTCGCTTGCTTGGAGGATTACCCGGTCGATGAGCGGTTAGAGGTTGCCTAAAAGAAATATGTAAGGGGGCAAGCACGTAATTATACTTGGTTTTCGTGGAAAAGCGTAACAAAGAATGCGTCCAAGGGCGCGTTTCTGCTTGACCAATTAGAATCAGACTCCTTTCTTTGCCCCAAATGGCGCTTCCTTCTGGGGGGATTTGGGTCATCCGGTGCAATGCAATATGCACACATGGCCCAGCATGGGAACGCACCCCTGAGATACTTAATCAGCGTCACCATGAACAATCCCGAGAGTTTGGTATTTTTACGAAATAATGCCGTATAATTAACTTTGTGTTTACCCGATCGTCTCGCCCCGCTATTGGCCTGATGGCCACCCTGCTATCCTCCTCGCCCAACTATCGGGGCGCGGGCATTCATCAATATAGCAAAGCGCTATTGGCGCATCTACCCAAGGAGTCAACGAGCTTTGACTTCCATGCGTTCATAATGGATCGGGACTTCACACCTCCAGAAGCCGTCACCGTCCATCGAGCCAAACGCCTGTCATCTCGGCCAACGAGCCGCATTTTGTGGGAGCAGACACAGGTCGCCTGGTTAAGTCGACGATTGAAGTTGCAATTGTTGCATGGAT
Organism: Anaerolineae bacterium; assembly: GCA_015485435.1. Lineage (GTDB taxonomy): Bacteria > Chloroflexota > Anaerolineae > J102 > J102 > M2005. The sequence goes on from WFTO01000112.1 coordinate 9,529, forward strand.
TCGCTTATGCACTCCCTCTCGCACTAAAAATACCCACAGTTGTCACCGTTCACGATCTGACCTTCCTCCATTTCCCCGACGCTTTTCCTAAGAGCAAGCAACGCTACCTTTCTCGAATTACAGCGGAAAGTTGTCGTCGTTCCGAAATGGTCATTGCCGACTCTCGCGCAACTGCCCGCGATATCGAGATGTATTTGCAAATCCCTCCTGAAAAGATCAATGTGATTTATCCGGGAGTGGATACTCGCTATCGCTTGCTACCCCAAGAACAAGTCGAAGCCTATCGTCGCCAGAAAAATTGGCCCTCTCGATTTCTCCTCATGGTAGGTACGCTGGAACCGCGAAAAAACCATCTTGGGCTCCTGCAGGCGTATGCTATCTATCGCAAGATGGCTAAACATCCCATTCCACTGCTGATTGGCGGGGGAAAAGGGTGGCGTTTTAAGCAGATTTTCGCAAAGGTTCATGAATTACACATTGAAGATTATGTTCATTTTTTAGGGTTTGTTCCCTGGGAAGACCTGCCCTGGCTCTACAATGCAGCCACGCTCTTTATCTATCCCTCCCGCTATGAAGGATTTGGTTTTCCCGTTGTGGAGGCCATGCGCTGTGGCGTTCCTGTCATCACATCGACGGTCAGCAGCCTCCCAGAGGTGGCGGGGGAAGCCGCAGTGACCATCGATCCTGATGACCATGACCGCTTGGCGAACGCCATCTGGAAAATCACAGAAGTCGAACCCGAACGAATGGAATTTTTCCGCGAGCGAGGATTAAAACACGCTCAACGCTTCCATTGGGCCAAGACTGCCTTACAAACCGCCCGTGTTTACGCTCGTGTTTTAAACGTATCCCATGTTTAAGTTTATCCACCGCTATCAGAAAGTTCTGCTGGCCGGTGTTGACGCCTGCTTGGTCATCGCAGCATTCTATGTTGCCTGGTATCTTCGTTACCAACGCCAATGGTATCACATCGTCGACCCGGCTGCATACACCGATTTCAGTTTCTATTTTAAAGTTGGAATCATTGCCAGCGCCTTCACGCTCTTCATTTTTTATCTGCAAGGGGTCTATGCATTGCCTCGCGGCACCTCCTTTTTTGCAGAATTTTCGAGGTTGGTCACTTCCAGTGCGATTGTCACCATTGTCCTGATGGTAGGGAACTATATGTTCCAACCTTTATACCATTCTCGGCTGGTGTATGGC
>WFTO01000113.1 GCA_015485435.1 Anaerolineae bacterium
AGTGACTTAGACTTCTATACTCGTCCATCGGATTTCTCCTATGTCGTGTGCTTGGCGGCTCACGACTAGGAGTTTTTCCGATGGACTCCCGGATCTGTCAAACTTCTACTGTCTCCCCGGCAAAGCCGGGGGATTTCCCGTTATTGGTTAATTGCTGCGCCCAAATGCAGGTTACTGATATTCTCACAGCAGCCGCCATGGGCCTCAAGGGTGTCAACGAATAATAAATACCGCCCACCAAGCCAAACAAGACTTGGTGCCCATCAAGTTGATCCCAGACAATCTTCTTTATGAACGCCGCACGCCATCACGCATGCTCACATAGATTAATAGCCTGTTAACGAAATAGCGATATTCCTTCAATGTCGCTAAAACACCCATTGCCAATATCATGAATACAATGCCTGTAATCATACCCCCTATAACAACTTTCCCAAGCAACCCTATTCCCTGGTCGATACCCAAAGCTAGTACATAGTTTGAAATGACGACTGATCCCCCTCCTGACAGCATCAAAGGAAGGGTTGACACAAATATATCACCTGCCGACAACGGGGTTTTTCTTATCGCATATATTACACACGGCACGTATAGAATAAGCATGGATGCGGAGTAATATAAAGCAACACCATATGCGCCGTTTCTCACTCCAAGGGCAAATGCCAAAATAAACACAGGCGCGGACATCAACGACCATATCATCATTCGCTTCGTCTGTGCCAACGAAATATAGATCCACCCTGTCGCATTACACACGGTCGCTGCAAACATAGAAACAGCCAACACCTGCAATACATCTCCGGCTTTCTCCCATCCAGAGCCCAATAACAGCAACACCAGCGGTTTCGCTACCACAACCAATATCGCAGCCAAACCAGAACTGATGATTGTCACGGCAATCAAAGCGTCAAGGTAAGCCCTACGCCATCTTTCCGGCTCATTCTGCATGCGGCTAAGAACAGGAATAATGGCAGAACTTACGGGATTGTTGATAAGACCAAGCGGCAACAAAAGAAGGGTATAGGCCCTGGAATAATATCCAAGTTCCACAGCCCCCCACCGCCAACCAATTAGGACATTATCCAATTGACGGTGTAGATAGTTAAACAGGTTAAAGACAGAAAGATAAAAGCCGAAACTGATCGCCGATCTCGCCTTTCTCCAATTACTCACCCTCCCAGGACGCCAAGGACATACTAGCCACACAAGAACAAGCGCCATGATGGTGTTCATCCATGCGGCGACAACAAGCGCCCAATATCCGAGATCCGTTTTCCACGCTACCACAACTCCAACAATGATTCCCGCAGTTTGAGAAAGGATAGCGACCCACTGGATGGACATCCAGCGCATCCCGCGGGAGAGCAAGGCATTGTGCTGTACCGCTGCGGCACTAAGAGGCATCATCGCCGCCAAAGTGACCACCAACCAACCAATACGACCGTCTCCGAAGAACCACTGGGCTAAGGGTGCTATGGCGCAGGTGGTAAAGAACAGAAGGATTCCAACCAAGATATTGACATAAAATAAAGCGCTGACTGTTTCTTGATCCAAATCCTGCTTTTGCACGGTTGCAGCCGAAAGCCCGAGATCAGTGAATAACCCAACGAATGCGGTCACCGTCATAGCTATGGCAACCAATCCAAAGTCCTCTGGTGCCAACAGCCGTCCCATGATTGCCACATTCGCCAATTGAAGACCCATTCGGACAACCTGCGCCATAATGGCAATTCCGCTACCATGTGCTGCACGCTTCCCTAGATCCTGCTGTAGATGCTCAACAGCCAAGCTTTGCTGATTTTTCTTATCCTGGGTTGCTTTCCTTGCTGCCGACACACTTTTATACCATGAACGCCTACTCACGATAGATTCGCAATACTAAAAGCCCAACGACGAGACCAAGGGCACTTCTCACAGCTAAGACTCGCGTTTGCTTGCCAAGCTTTGGCGATCCCACATTTCTGCCACTGCTCAACGGGAGTGGTAAATCCCGTCTTAGCCCGGTTAATGATAGCCTCAGGCAACTTGCAGCTCGGGCTTTTTGCTAACAAGTTTTTATTGCCCCTTTTTTGTAAGTTTCCGTAAGCCGAGTTGAAGCATTCAAGCAGGATGCGATCCACCAACGGCACCCGCACCTCGAGGCTATGGGCCATGCTGGCCCAGTCGGTGTCGCGCAGAAGCTGGTTGCGCATGTAGAGCGCGCTCTCGAGCACGGCGACGCGAGCAAAGTCGCTGCCTGGATCGGGGGTCATGGCCAGTTCTATGTGACGCAGCGGATCTAGGGAGGCCAGCCCTTGCCGGGCCATTTGTCTGTCCATGATCTGGTCCAGCTCCCAGGGCATGAAGACCCCGCGCCGCAGCAGCCATGCGCCGGGCCACGTTCCACCATACTCCAGCAGGCCGGCAGCCTTGGGGCTGAGGACGGGGTGCAGCCGATTGACACGGGTGAGCAGCCAGCGCGCGGCAGGCCCCAGGCCCGGAAGCTTCGATGGCAGCCCGAACAGGCGAACCCATCGGGGCACATCACGAAAGGAGGGGTAGCCGCCGAAGAGTTCATCACCACCCAGGCCGGAAATGGCCACCTTGAGCCCCAGTTCGTTGGCGGCCTTGGAGACGAACCAGGTGTTGATGCCGTCGATGGTGGGCTGGTCCATGGCTTCGAGGATGTGCGGGAGGTCGTCATGGAATTCCTGCTCGGTGACCACTCGGGTGTGATGGCGGGTGCCGTAAAGGCGGGCCACCTGTTCGGCCAGGGGCGCCTCGTCGTCGTGCCGGCCGCGGTACTCCTCAAACGAGAGCGTGACCGTGGTGATCTCTTGCTGGCCGGCATCACGCATCAGGCCTACGAGAGCGCCGGAGTCGATCCCGGCGGAAAGGAATGCGCCGACGGGTACGTCGGCGACCAGATGATGGCGGACAGAATCGAGGAGCGCCTCGCGAACTTCCTCTTGGCCGATTGACCGGAGGCCTTCCTCGTTCCCTTTGGCACAGGTCTCCGCGAGGGAGAAAAAGGGCTGGGGTGCCTGGGAGCCATTGAGGGTCACCCGCACGGTGTTGCCGGCGGGCAATAGCCGAATGTTGCGATAGGTGGTGAAGGGTTCCGGGACGCTGCCGAATAGGTAGAAGCCCACCCAGCCGGCTGGTTCAGGATCTTTGGAGATCGCTCCGCCGGCGAGCAGCGCCTTGACCTGGGAGGCGAAGCGGAAGGTGAGGCCATCGTCAGCATAGTAGAGTGGCTTGATCCCGTAGGGATCGCGCGCCAGGAACAGTTCCTGCTTTTTCTCGTCCCAAATGGCGAAGGCGTACATGCCGCGCAGGTCATACACCATCTCGTCGCCTTTTTCGGCATAGAGGTGGAGCAGGACCTCGGTGTCAGACTGGGTGCGGAACCGCCACCCTTTCTGTTCCAATTGGCGGCGCAGCGCCTGGTAGTTGTAGATTTCTCCGTTGTAGGTGACAATGCTGACCCCATCCCCGCTGGCCATGGGCTGCGAAGCGTTGTCCGACAGGTCGATGATGGAGAGACGCCGATGGGCCAGCCCCAGCCGTCCATTTTCTGAACACCACTCTCCGAAGCCGTCCGGACCACGCATCTTCATGTGGTCGCGAATGGCGCGCAATTCTTCCATGTCAACGGCTGGCGCGCGCTGGTCGTAGGCGAAGATTCCGGCGATTCCACACATGGTAGAAGTCAGGCCAGCCTTTCCAACAAGCCTTCGAAATAGGGAATGGTCTTCTTCAGGCCTTCTTCCAACTGCACCTTGGGCTCCCAGCCCAGCTTCTCTTTGGCCAGGGTGATGTCCGGCTGGCGTTGGGTGGGGTCATCACTGGGTAGGGGCTTGTAGATCAGCTCGGAGCTCGAACCCGTCAGTTCGATGACCTTTTCGGCCAGCTCCTTGATTGTAAACTCGTTGGGGTTGCCGGTATTGACTGGCCCGGTGAAGTCGTCGGGCGTGTCCATCAAGCGCACGAAGGCCTCAATCAGGTCGTCCACGTAGCAGAAGGAGCGGCTCTGGCTGCCATCACCGTAGATGGTGATGGGCTCATTGCGTAACGCCTGCATGATGAAATTCGACACCACCCGGCCATCGTTGGGGTGCATGTTCGGCCCGTAGGTGTTGAAGATACGCGCCACCTTGATGCGTAGCTTGTGCTGGCGGTAGTAGTCAAAGAACAGGGTTTCGGCGCAGCGCTTGCCTTCGTCGTAGCAGGAGCGCAGGCCGATGGGATTGACGTGCCCCCAGTAGCCTTCCGTCTGTGGGTGCACCTTGGGATCGCCATACACTTCGCTGGTAGAAGCCTGAAAGATCTTGGCGCCGGTACGCTTGGCCAGCCCAAGCATGTTGATGGCGCCATGAACTGATGTCTTGGTGGTTTGCACCGGGTCATGCTGGTAGTGAATGGGCGATGCCGGGCAGGCCAGATTGTAGATTTCATCCACCTCGACGTAGAGGGGGAAGGTCACGTCATGGCGCATCAACTCGAAGTGCGGATGATCGAGAAGTTCCAGCACGTTGTCCCTGGCTCCGGTGAAGAAGTTGTCCAGGCAAAGGACATCGTGGCCGTCCTCAAGCAGACGCTTGCAAAGGTGGGAACCAAGAAATCCAGCACCCCCCGTGACCAATATGCGTTTTCTAACATGCATTTTTTTTGAAGTTCCCCCCTCTCTTGCTTTTCACTCAATCGGATAGGTAGCTCTCAATGAATGATATGGCGAGACTTTCCTGGACGAAAAATTCGCATAGCGTCTGAGTATCGGTAAGATCGTCAGGCGCGGATTCTCGATGCATTGGCGCATAATCGGCGTGGACAGGAAGCAGTCCAAGGGGACGGTAAAGTTCGGGTTGGAAACTGTTTTTGCCAGCCTTTAAGAACTAATCTATGAGCTGTGATTAGTATACCTAATACCATGGAATACATCCTTGCACAGATCTACACCAAGTTGAATGTGGAATATCGACCTCCATTTTTTTATAGCCACCTCTGCATCATATATCTCCTCTGATATTCTCAAAGAGTTTTTTGCCATCTGTGTACCAAAATCACTATCTTTCGAAAAGCGTCTAATAACTGCACAAAGTCTGGCGGCATCACCTTCTTCCACAGCTAAACCGCATCGGTGCTTTTTAAGCTTATGGGCAATTTCACCATTTTTGTCCCCTATAAAAACTATCGGTCTACCAACCGACAATACGCCGTAAAACTTACTAGGAACTATCAACCCTTCAAGAGCGGGGTTCA
>WFTO01000114.1 GCA_015485435.1 Anaerolineae bacterium
CCAGCCGAAAGTTTTTGCTCTTCAAAGCGCCAATGTTGATGACCATATCGAACTCCGACGCGCCTTCCTCCAGAGCTCGACGGGTCTCATACGCCTTGACATCGGCCAGTGTCGCCACAGTGATTGGGTTTCCTCTGGGGGCGACACTGGCCGATGTCAAGGCGTATGAGACCCGTCGAGCTCTGGAGGAAGGCGCGTCGGAGTTCGATATGGTCATCAACATTGGCGCTTTGAAGAGCAAAAACTTTCGGCTGGTGGAGCGCGATATCGCTGGCGTCGTAGAAGCCGCACAAGGGCGCGTCGTCAAGGTCATCATCGAGACCGCCTTGTTGACCGACGAGGAAAAGGTCGAAGCCTGCGTCATCGCCAAAGCCGCCGGTGCGGATTTCGTCAAGACTAGCACAGGCTTTGCCAGCAAGGGGGCCACTGTGGAGGACGTGGCGTTGATGCGTCGGGTCGTGGGCGCGGATATGGGCGTGAAAGCTTCTGGCGGCATCCGAAGCGCCGAAGAGCTCAAAGCCATGATCGAAGCTGGCGCCACCCGTATTGGCGCCAGTGCGGGCGTGAAAATCATCAAAGAAACCACACAAAAGGGATCCCATGGAAACAGTTCGACCCGATCTGCTTCGTATTGAACTGGGCTACGTAAATGCCTTTTTGTGGGTGGGAGATGGCGGCCCGACCCTCATCGACACAGGCTCTCCATGGTCGTTCACGAAATTGCTGGATGAGCTCAAGGCCGCAGGTGTGCAGCCTGCGGATTTGCAGCGCATCATCATTACTCATGCAGATATCGACCATATCGGAGGACTGAAGGGACTTACCGAAGTCACGGACACGCCGATTGCTTGTCATACCGTTGAGGCTGCATTCATCACCGGTCAGAGGCACAAACCTCTGCCTGGTCTCACCAGCCATGTGCTGGCAGGCGGCCTGCGCATATTGCAGGCGATCTATCATCCTTACGTCACCAACGTTGATGAATTGTTGCTGGAGAAGGAAAAAACGCCAGAGGGGTTCATGGTGTTGCACATGCCAGGACATGCGCCAGGTCAGATTGCTTTGTATCACAAGGGGGCCGGTTTGCTGCTCGCTGCAGATGCTTTGGACCATCGCCATGGTCGATTGGCCTTACCGCCAAAATGGTTCACGCCCGATAGGGAACAGGCCGTCGAAAGCCTGGGCAAGTTGAAAAAGCTGTCGTTTCAGACCGCATGTTTTGGACACGGCCCATGCATACGTGAACAAGCCGACGTCCAGATTCACGCCTTTATCGAGACCCTGTCGTAACGTCTGGCATCGCGCGATTCGATAGCTCCACGCCTTTGCTGCACTGGAGGTGGCGGCAGGTCATCCTCTGATCGGGGCGTTTCCTTCAGTGAATGCATTTTTAAGTCCAGGTGAGCCGCTTCATACAACCGTAAAGTGGCAAAAATGGTGAATAGGCTGGGAATACCAGGGGGAAACGACCGAACTACGGGCCTAATCACCTCTTTGGACCTATGATATTTGACACCGTGCTTGGGCCGACCTATAATCACTTGGTTTGTGTTGTCAGTTACGTCTGCGACCCATTGGGGCCGCATATCCCCTATTGAATAAGGAACCGCTATGCAGTCACGGAACAACCTCGTCCTTGTAATCATCGTCCTTCTTGTCGCGCTGGCGACCTACATCGCCCTGCCCATTGATCATCCTGATTGGTTTAATCGCATTGTGGCCCCACATCAAAAGGATGATCCCAATGCCTTGACATTGCGGTTGGGTTTGGATTTGCAAGGCGGCACCCAGATTCAGCTGATGCCCGACCTGCCCGAAGGGCAAACGGCGACGGAAGAAGAGTTGGACCGGGCACGCGCCATTATCGAACGTCGTGTGAATGGCCTGGGCGTGAATGAATCGCTGGTGCAGACCGGTAAAGACCGCATTATTGTGGCCCTGCCGGGGGTGGAAGACCCTGATGCAGCCATCGAAACCCTACGCGGCACCGGGCAGCTGGAATTTGTCGATCTGGGGGATACGCCTTTGCCTGCTGGCTCACAAATCAATACAACGTTGGGGCCGGCCCCCAATCCGGTCAACGATAAAGTGTATGAGACCATCATGACCGGGGATAAGCTGAAAAACGTGGATGTGCGCCGCGATCCCAACACCCAAAAACCCTACATTGCTTTTGAATTGACCAAAGAGGGGTCTGAGATTTTCGGTAAATATTCGGGAGACAATATCGGCAAGTATCTCGCCATCGTGATGGACAAAACCATCCTTTCAGCTCCTGTCATTCGCGCAAAGATCACCGATGCTGGCATCATCGAAGGCGACTTCACCGTGGAGGAAGCCCAAAATCTGGCCATTCAAATGAAATACGGTGCATTGCCGGTGCCGTTGAAAGTGGTGGATGTCCGCACCATCGGGCCATCATTGGGTGAAGACTCTATTCGTCGCAGTTTGTTGGCGGGCACCATTGGCGTGATCGTGGTCTTGTTATTCATGTTGGCCTACTATCGCCTGCCTGGCTTTATCGCCGATCTGGCGTTGCTGAGTTTTGTGTCCTTTAACATTGCTCTTTACAAGATCATCCCTGTCGTCTTGACCCTGCCCGGCATCGCCGGCTTCTTGCTCACCACAGGCACCGCGGTCGATGCGAACATCCTCATCTTTGAGCGGATGCGCGAGGAGCTTCGGGCGGGACGCTCCCTCACCAGCGCGGTAGAGGCGGGCTTCTCACGAGCATGGACATCCATTCTCGATTCCAATCTCTCAACCATTCTCACTGGATTGATCTTGCTTTACTTCGGATCCAATTTCGGCGCTTCGGTGGTGCAAGGCTTTGCTGTCACCCTGATCATCGGCGTCTTGGTTTCGATGTTTACCGCCGTCTTTGCCACCCGCACCTTCATGCGTTTCATGATTCAATACTTCGCGGAGCCACTCAAGTCCAAACTTTCCTGGTTCAGCGTGTAACCTGACTTTACTTTCGAGCTCGTTAATTATCTTCAATCGTTTCATTCTGTCACGAAACTGGATCGGTCCTATGTACGATATTATCAAACACCGTCGTTGGTATTACATTTTTTCAACCCTGGTTATCATCCCCGGGTTGTTGATTATGCTTTATTCGATGCTCACCATTGGCACGCCCTTCCGACTGGCCATTGACTTTACCGGTGGGTCCCTCTGGGAATTGCGCTTCTCTCAACCTATCCCTCCGGGTGAGATGGTCTCGTTCTTCCAGTCGCAGGGGATCAACGACGTCAACGTGCATACCATTGGGAATCCAAACACCCTGGTCATCCGCACGAAACCCTTGGACCCCGCGGAGAAACAACAACTCCTGACCGCGATTGAACAGCAATTTGGCGAAAAACCGGTAGAATTACAATTCCGCGCTGTTGGACCGACCGTGGGCAAGGAGGTGACTCGCACGGCGTTTATCGCTGTGTTGATGGCCTCCTTGGTCATTTTAGGCTTTATCATCTGGGCGTTTCGGCAGGTCGACCATCCTGTACGCTATGGGGTTTCGGCTATCATTGCAATGATCCACGATGTGTTGGTGGCGTCCGCGTTTTTCTCCCTGATGGGATTTATCGCCGGATGGGAGGTGGATGCACTCTTTTTGACCGCCTTGTTAACAGTGATCGGTTTCTCGGTGCAGGACACCATCGTGGTTTTTGACCGCATTCGTGAAAATAGCCGCCGTCGCAAAGGGGAATCGTTCGAGGTGATCGCAAACCGCTCCTTGCTGGAAACCATGCAGCGCTCCATCGCGACGCAGATCAATGCCATGTTCGTCATGATCGCACTGTTGTTATTTGGTGGCGTCACCATTCGTCAGTTCATTGCCACCATGTTCGTGGGTATGCTCAGCGGCACCTATTCTTCGATCTTTATTGCGACCCCCTTGTTGGTTTCGTGGAATAATCGTGAGGGCATCTTTGGATGGTTTGGCGGCAGAAAAAAAGCCAGACCTAAGAAGGCCTCCGTGTAATCAGTTTTTTTCGTGTATGCAACCGGGCGAATTTTGCCCGGTTTTTGTTTGTATTGATGTAATTGGTGTCAGCAACCTATGCTAGCCCTTGTATTGCAGGATGGTCAATTGACTGTCCGTGACGATTATCCGAAGCCATCGCCAGAGCCTGGTATGGCATTGTTGAAAGTGCGCTATGCGGGGATTTGTGGCACGGATATGGCTTTGACCGCGGGTTACAAAGGGGGCTTTCATGGCGTGCTAGGTCACGAATACGTTGCCGAAGTGGTTGAAGCGCCAGGAAACGAAGCGTGGATCGGGCGAAGGGTGGTGGGAGAAATCAACACCCGATGTGGCGAATGTGATCATTGTCGTCGGGGATTGATCACGCATTGTCAGAATCGCCGCGTGTTGGGCATTCTGCATTGGGATGGTGTTTTCGCTGAATATGCTGTCAGTCCGGTGTATTTGCTTCATCCCATCCCCGACCATGTGCCTGATGAATCAGCGGTGTTTGTAGAGCCTTTGGCCGCGGCCTATGCCGCCCTCCGCGATGTCCCCCCTGACGCAGGGGATCGGGTGATCATTCTTGGTGATGGCCGGTTGGGGCAACTTATTGCCCGAGTGTTCAAAGCCGAAGGCTATGATCCCCTGTTGGTCGGGCGTCATGCGCATAAACTGGCCCTGGCGGCCCGTGCTGGAATTCGTGTTGCTTCCCAGCTCCCTGTGGATCGTGAATTCGATATTGCAGTAGAGGCCACCGGGCGCCCAGAGGCGTTGGCCCAGCTGTTCGATGTGTTGCGGCCCCGTGGCGCGCTGATCCTGAAAACGACAGCTGCCCATCCGGCGTCATTGGACCTGAGCCCCGTAGTGGTCAACGAATTTCGCCTGATCGGTTCCCGATGCGGGCCATTCCCCCGGGCGATTCAGGCCTTAGCCGAGGCCCGCGTCGATCCCCGTCCCCTGATCACGGCCATATACCCTCTCGCTCAGGGATTAGAGGCATTCGCCCACGCACGCCAACGAGATAGCCTCAAGATTCTTTTGCGACCTTCGGCCTAACGCATGGCGGTTCGGGTTCGACTTCCATAGCTCTGACAATTCCCGTAACCAGCCGTGTTGATGCTATAATCCCTTCCTATGTTTCCTCGTCCGCGCGCTTCCTCGCCGTTTGATGTTAGGGCGCGCACATTGGAGCACGCAACTTTCGTAACCGCTAAATAGCCCTTATACGCCAACGTCCAAAAAGCAACATGGCCAAAGGGGAAATGGAAATTGCCATCCCCTGAATACTTGACCAGATTGCGTTTGACATTCAGACATGGTCATTTGGCGGTTACCAACCTTCAGCAAAAGGAGAAACACGACCTATGAGAACTCGCTATAAGCTTTTGTTGTCGCTTTTACTTATCGTCGCATTTGGCTTTGTACTGTTTGCCGATGGCGGCAGCCAAGTGTCGAACGCACAAGGTTCGATTCCTGACGATGAATTGGCTTATATTGACGCCAGCGGTTATATCAACATTGTCGATCCTGTCACAGCAGCTGGGGGTTCGCCATTTTCCTGGCGTTCACCTACCGGCGGCTACACCGACATGGTCGCCACGGATGTCAATGGCGATGGTATCAGTGAGATCGTCGCTATCGGCGGAAACCAGGTGCAATTGCTGGTCCCCTACAACACAGGCGGCGTCCTCCCTCAGTTCAGTCAAACCATCCCTACGGGATTTCAATACATCTCGGTCAATGCGGGGGATTTTGTCCCCGGCGATGGCGGACGTGATGAAATCCTGGTGCAGCGCACAGACAGCCGCAACGGCACGCACAGCGTCCAGATTTATGATGGCAATGCCGACGGTACTTCCTGGCAACTGGTTTTCGATGAGGTTTATGGCGTGAACTGGATTGGTTTAGTGCCAGGCGACGTCGACGGCCTGGAAGGGGACGAGCTGATCATGATTCGTAATGGCACAGTGGAAAATCGTGACAAGCGCCTCATGATCCGAAAGTATGCGCCCAATGATCCCAATGGCCCCTGGGTGACTCTTTACAATCAGGTTTATAACTTCCCATGGATTGATGTGGCCACGGGCAATACCCATGTGAATAACGGCGATATCGATGAGATCCTGCTCTCTCGTAGCGGCGTGCTTGGCGAGCTTAATTCCTTCCTGGTCATGCAGTATTACAACTACAACCTCACCGATGCTCCCGAGGGCGCGGGCCGATATTACCCCTACTGGCAAGATATCGGTGTTGGTGACATCAATGGCAATGGCGACGACGAAGTCTTCTTGATCCGCGATCCCCAGGTTCAGGGAGGCGTCTCCATGCTCGGCCGTAACTGGGGCACAGACACGATGCCTCAGTGGGAACTCGCGTTGGGGCGGGATTTGCAACGCGTTGAGTTGGGCGATGTCGATGGCGATGGCAAAGATGAGGTAGTTCTGGCGCAATCGGGATCCTACCGCATCTATTGGTCACCCGATGTGAACTTCAATCACAGTGATGACCAGGCGATCAGTTTGCGCAATCCTGTGGTCATCCAATTAGGAAACTTTGATGGCGCAGGCATGTCCACTGAACCGCCACAGATGGTTGTGGTGCCCAAATCGTTGGGCTTTGAGATCACTCGCGGGGACAGCGCCCCGCCGGCTCAGACCTTCCAGGTCACCAACGCAGGTGGAGGCGTGCTGAATGTTCATGTGGATGCTCGCACGCTGAGTGGTGGCGATTGGCTGGAAGTCACGCCTTTCGACGCCACAGCGCCAGAAACCTTCACGGTGCGCATCAAGGATGTCGTATCAACCATGGATCCGGGCACCTATGACGCCACAGTGACTGTCACGGGGACGTCGCCTTCGGGCGAGGTACAGGATGGCATCCAGGTTGTCAATGTCCGCTTGACCATCCGCCCCACTGGGCCCGTGCTGGAAGTGACTCCCGACCGCTATGATTTCTCCATGAACTTCGGCGGAATCATCCCCTCAGCAGATCCCTTGACCATTCGTAACGTCGGCGACAGCGGCAGTCTGTTTTATCAGATCACGGTGACGACCAGCGATGGTAGCAACTGGCTGCGATTGAGCCGTTATTCCGGCTTCACCGATGATGCGGTGGATGTGATCCTAGAACCGCGAAACCTGCCCCCTGGCGATTACACAGCGCTGATCACGGTCACCGCAGAAGATGCTGTCAGCGGTAGCCCGGCCACCATTCCTGTGACATTGCACATCGAGGCGACAGGCATGGTCGTGACCCCGGCAGAGCTATACATGCTTGCATTTAAAGGCAAAACATCGCCCATTGCCGAGGTGACCATTGATCAGGCAGCGCCGGGTAGTGGCGCCATTTCCTGGTACGCCTATGTGGTTCCCTCCGGTGATTGGTGGGGTGATTTTGCTCCTCAATACGCCTCTGGCGCGCTGAAACTGGTAGACCGCACACCCGAAGGGTTGGTCTTCGCCGACGCCGCTGGCCAGGAGCGCGTCCTCCAATATGTACCCTGGGTGAAATTACTTCCGGATCACGGCATCACGCCACGCACCATGCAGGTTGCGTTGGATGTCGATCAGGCGCCCGTGGGAGAATCGCGCGTGACCATTATCGTTGATGGCGGCCCCAACACGCCCAATCGTTTCCAGGGGGTCGATGTGCGCATCGTCATCGCCGCTGAAAATGGTGCGGTGTGGCTGCCGATCATGTTAGGCAAGTAGCACCCCCAAACCCTGAATCACGCAAAGAGCCTCGCGGCCAACGTCGCGGGGCTCTTTTGTGCATGGAGCGTGTAATGAAGCTTATGACGATGGGGGTGTCAGCTGCCGCGCCAACCAAGGCAACGTTTCCGCCACATCCCCGCGCAAAAGCACATCCGCTAGGTGATCCAACGGCGTCATGCCTAGAGTGGCGATGATAAGCTTAGAGCCACTCCGGACTGCCAGAGCAGGGAGGTCGGCTGCGGGCATCACCTCGAGCGAGGAGCCCACAACCAGCATGAGATCGCTATGCAGAGCCGCTTCCTGTGCAGCCACCACCACATTATGGGGAAGCGCCTCCCCGAAAAGCACCACTTTGGGCTTCATGACATGATTACATTGTGGACACAGGGGCAATTCCCCTGAGCGCACGAACGCTTCCAGGTATGAGCGACTTGCATCTTCCCAGCCGCACACAAGACAGTGCATCTCTCGCAAATGGCCATGGATTTCCAGGACCTGTTGCGCTCCCGCCTTTTGATGCAACCCATCGATGTTTTGCGTGATAATGGTTGTGATCTTGCCATGGCGCTCCATTTCGGCCAAGGCGAGGTGCGCAGGATTGGGATCGGCTTTGAGAATATCTACGGCAAGTGGTTGCAGCCATTTGTAAAAACGCTGTGGATGTTCACGGAACGCCCATAAACTGGCCACCTCGAAGGGATTTGTAAAACTCCAAAGCCCGGTGGC
>WFTO01000115.1 GCA_015485435.1 Anaerolineae bacterium
GTGGGTGTATGGCCCCTATCACTACACCGATCTCCTGGGCCCGAAATTTTTGGGCCTGGTCCCCTTGTTCGTGCCCCTGGGCTGGTTTCTGATGAGCTATCCCGCGTTCGTCATCGCTGATTGGATCGCACCCATCTCGTGGCCACGGGGAAAGCGCATCGTCACCGTGGCCGCGCTGGCAGCATTCGCCATGACCGCCTGGGACCTGGTCATGGACCCGGCGCGGGTGCATACAGGCATGTGGATCTGGGAGGTGGACGGGCCTTATTTCGGCGTCCCTCTGCGCAACTTTGCGGGCTGGTGGATGACCGCGTTAGTTGCGCTTCTCCTGTTTCAACTTCTGGCCCACTACACGCCCTCGCCTCACCGCGACGCCCGATTCGATCGATTGGCGGTGGTCAGCTACGGGCTCATCGCCCTGGCAGAGGTGGTCAGCGCCTTGATATTGGGTTTAGAAGGGCCGGCGCTTGCAGGGTTCTTCGCCACATTGCCCTGGTTCCTGTGGGGATGGGCTGCCACCCAAGCTGCATCGTTACAAAAAGCGGGCAGCTTCATGTAGCTACCCGCTCAAGTTATTGGCTCACTTCCATTTGATTGTGCAGCCTACTGGCGGCGTTTCTGCCACGGGCGGCTCTTCTCCCGCCAACAGCGCGGCGATAGCATCCCGCAGGTAGTGCTGTTGCACAGCGCTCGGATCCTCGAAGTTGTCATCCACCGCGCCGTGATAACGCAGACGTCGATCCGCATCAAAGACGAAAACCTCAGGAGTGCGGGTGGCGCCATACGCCCGGGCCACCTCCTGGCTCTCGTCCCACAGGTAGGGGAAATTATACCCCTTCTCTCTGGCCCTCTTCTTCATCTCATCGAAGCTATCAGCGGGATACTTCACGGGGTCATTGGCGTTGATCACGGCAAATTTTACGCCCTGGGACTTGAATTGAGCCTGAAGATCGATGATGCGTTGCTCCCAGGCTTGGGCGTAAGGACAATGGTTACAGCTAAATATGACCACAAGCACTGGTCTATCTTGCCAGTCGGAAAGGCTGTGCTCATGGCCGTCGGTGCAGGGTAGGGTGAAATCAATGGCTTTGTCACCGATGCGTAGACTCATTGGATGGGTCTCCTTTCTTTAAAGGTGTGAAAGATTTGGAGGCGTTTCTAGGTTGTAAGTTCATCGTTTTGCGGAGGGATATCGTTTCTATGGGCGTTCAGCGCCCGACGGATCATTTCGGGGGAGGGAAGGGGTGAAATGCGCCCATCGCCCCAGCGGTAAACGCGACAGGTGAGCGCGGTCGGCGCGTTTGGAGGAGGCGGATCGATATCTTCACCATTGATAAGGATGGTGGGAGAGCCAACAAAATGCCAGGCTTTGGCCTGGGCTTCGGTTTCTAATTTGTGGATCCTGATCTGGGCTTCAACACCTTCTTCGGCGATGATTTGCCGTAAACGGGCCAGGGCCTGTTCATGGGAAGGGCAATCTTCGTAATAAAGAAACTCGATTTTCATGACAGCTACCATAGCATGAAGATTGACGTTTGTCTATCAGCCTTCTTACTTTTAACGATGAGTCCTTATACCCGTCGAAGCACAGAAATGAGAAACCACAATCCCAATCCCATAGCAGAGAGGAACCCCATGACAATGAGTGCGGTAATGATGGGACTTGCCGATGCGCGAGGAATCAGAAAAGCCAGGGCCAAGATGAACGCGCCAAGCAGCAAGCTCACCGACAATCTGGTTAGCGCGCGGTCAAATCGTTCCATGATGGGCTTTTGCACATCAAAGGTCATGTCGAGCGGCACCTTGCCCGATTCCAGCCCATACAATATTTTTGCGCTTGCGCGCGGCATGACCTCGAACAAATCACCCCAGGATTGCAGATTCCCCAGGACTTCTGGCCCCCAGGTGGATGGCATCCACATTTCTCGCATCAATTTGTCGGCGAATGGTTGAGATACGGCGAACATATCAAACTCAGGGTCGAGTTGCAAGCCCACACCCTCCATCATGGCCAGCGTCTTCCCCAAAAGCCACAGGTCTGGCGGCATGCGTAACTGGAACCGGTAAGCAATGGGCATGATGTCTGAGACCACCTCTTTTGCCCGGATTTCTTTTAACGGCAGTCCATAATATTTGGTAAGCAGGCGGGTGATGCTTCGTTTGAGAGCAGGCCGATCGACATGGGCCGCGGCCGCGCCCATTCGAATGAGCTGCTCTACAATGCGATCGGCATCCAATCGAACGGATGCGATATACAGCTTGACCAAATTAAGGCGGTCTTGCTGGGAGAGATGGCCGACCATGCCAAAATCGACAGCACCGATGATTCCGCCGGGCATGACGAAGAAATTGCCTGGGTGTGGGTCGGCGTGAAAGAAGCCATCCTCCAGCACCTCTTTGACAATAAATCTGGCCGCATTCAAGGCGACGATTTTACGATCGATCCCCACCTGATCCATGGTCTCAAGATCATCGATCTTCACCCCGTAGATGCGTTCGAGCACGAGCACGCGGCGCGTGGTGAATTCCCAATAGACCTTGGGGATATACAGGGCCGGTTCATCGGCGAAGTTGCGGCGAAATCGATCGGCGTTGCGGCCTTCTTGCAGATAGTTCAGTTCGTTTTGCAGGGTAAAAGAGAATTCTGTGACGATATCGACCGGGTTGTACATTTCGCCCAGCGAAGTGCGCTGGGCAACTGCGGCTAGGTCTTCCAGGATCGCCAGGTCCGATTGGATAGTGGGCCAGATGTCGGGCCGCTGCACCTTGATAACCACCTCGTCGCCATTTGCCAATACGGCAGCATGAACCTGGGCAAGGGATGCCGCGGCCAAAGGATGCGGATCGATGCTGGCGAACAATTCTTCGGGGAGACGTCCCCATTCTTCGGTGAGCTGAGCAGCCACCGTTTCCCATGGCAGCGCGGGCGCAGCGTCCTGGAGTTTGCTTAGCTCTTCGATATATTCGGGAGGAAGGAGGTCTGGACGAGTGCTTAGAATCTGCCCGATTTTGATGAAGGTGGGGCCGAGTTCCTCCAGCGCCAATCGGAAGTGTTGCGCGGGAGAGAGGCGTTCCAGGTCTTCGTGACGATGAAAGAGCCGTGCCGGGGCCAGCAAAAAGCGATCCACGCCCCATTGCTCCAACAAGGAGCCAAAGCCGTGTTGTGCAAATACGGAAATGATCCGGCGGTATCGAGAGAGGTTCTGCGCTCGGCGAACGTAGGTGAACATGATTCTATTATACGACCTCGATCCCGATAAAACCAGCGGGTTCTTGGGCTTCGATCAGGTTTCTCATGGGGGAAGAAAAATCCAGGCAGACCATCAGGGATAATGATGAACAGACCGATGTTGCAGCCGGTTGCCACGGTGTAAGATTGTACAAAAAACAGGCAAAGCGCCGAAACGCTTCGCCTGTCTCGTATCGATGTCATCTCCTGGTGCGAGGTCCGGGTTAGGGTTTCCAGACTTCCCAGACGCGGCCCACCAGGTTGGGGCCAGGTTTGAGGGTGACGCCGCCAGGCTCCCAGCCAGAAGGTGTGACTTCGCCTGTTTCCATGACATGCTGGAAGGCCTTGATTTGGCGGATCAGTTCATTGGGATTACGGCCAACTTCGGGTGTAAGCACCTCCATAGCGCGGATGACAAAGTTAGGATCGATGATGAATCGTCCTCGGATATCTACGCCGGCGGCTTCATCGTAGACGCCATAGAGTGTGCCAACCCTACCGCCCGCATCGGACAACATCGGGAAGGGCACGCCCCCGTCGATCATCTTGGAGAGCTCTTGCTCTTGCCAGATTTTATGAACAAAGCGGCTATCGGTGCTCATAGCCAGGACTTCAACGCCCAGCGATTTGAGCTCTTCATATTTGGCAGCGACCGCTGCCAGTTCCGTCGGTCAGACAAATGTAAAGTCGCCAGGGTAGAAACAGAGGACGATCCACTGTCCTTTGTAATCGGAGAGTTTTACGTTTTTGAAGCCTTCGCCTGGGACAAATGCCGAGGCTTCGAAGTCAGGGGCTTCCTTTCCTACGCGTGCAAGCATGTTTACCTCCTGCATAGCAGTTTGTGTTGTTGTCGTTTCATCAGATACGGGCTCGGGAAGAAGGGGTCCGGCCGCTGGTTCCACACAACCCTGTTCCATTTCGGTCATCGTTTTTTTACCTCCCAAATAATAAGGAGATGACATCAATCGCCGGATAAACTGGACCAATGTCAAGTATAAGAACTTTGCTCAAAATTAGCAAAATCGTCTATCAAACTTGAACCTGTATTCGTGGAGGC
>WFTO01000116.1 GCA_015485435.1 Anaerolineae bacterium
CGCTTCAGGGATATACAATGCAGCCATGCGATTTGCGACGCTGCCGTTGATGGTGCTCACTGCTTTCAACGCCATCTTCGCCCCTGTGATCGCGGATCTCCATCATCGTGGCGAAATGAACCAGCTGGACGCCCTTTTCAAACTGGTGACTCGCTGGGTCATGATGGCGGCCATGCCGATTTTATTGGTTTTGTTTCTGTATGCAGACGTTTTTATTGGCTTTTTCGGCAAAGATTTTGCCGCGGGGGTGGATGTGCTTCGCATTCTTAGCTTGAGCACATTGGTCAACTTCAGCACGGGCTCGGTGGGCGTCATTTTACTCATGACCGGATATTCCAACCTGGCGCTGTTTAATGCGTTTCTCACCCTGCTCATCGCCGTAGGTTTGGATTTTCTACTCATTCCCAGATTCGGTATCTCTGGCGCTGCCATCGCAGGCATGCTCAGCCTGATCATCGTGAACCTTGTCAATCTGGGCGAGGTACGCTATTTGTTACACATCCAACCCTATAATCGCCAGTCGTTACGCCCCTTTATCGCCGCGATACCGGCGGGCGTAGGCGGATGGGTCTTAGCCCAATGGTTGTCCGTCAATGGTTTGCTGACCCTGGGCATTGCCGCGCTGATTGTCATCGCCATCTATCTGGGAGTCCTGATGCTGATGGGGTGGCGTGACGATGATCGAATGATGATTGCTGCTCTTTCGAAGCGTTTCAGACGATTATTCCGCCAATAGAAATCACTCCCAAGTATCGCCCCAGGCATCCTGCTCGTCCTCCTGGGACCGGTCAGCGCTCGCGCCCCGCAAGCGCTTTTTCAGACCGCTGGCGGTGTTTTTCAGTTCGTAATTGATCAAAAACCAAACGCCTTTCCAGGTTTCTGGATTCAAAAATTCCTCGGGAGGCGTATCCTGCAGCATCTCCTTGAGATCGGCCAGGGTGCTGATGCCAGGCAATCGAGAAAGTCTTTCAGCCAGCGCATGTGTCCGCTCTGAGGCCTCTAACTTGATGAGATAATTGATGGTAAACCAAACGCCTTTCCAGGTTTCGAAGTCCTTAAAATCCTCGATAGTCGTTCCATCCAGGCTTTCTTGCAAACTTTTCACGGTCTCTGGCGCAAAGCGGTCCAAATTTTCCACCAAAAGCATTTTCATTCGTTGTGGCGTGTAAGGAGGGGGTTGAAATTGCGGAGCTAGGCGTTTCAGCTCTGCAGCCAGCTCATTGAGCTCCGCCATCACATCTTGCAATTCCGCTTCCAGAGCCTCTCTTTGCAGACTCGCTTCAGATTGGACCGCTGACGTTTCGACCACAGGCGACGCCGCAGACGCCGCTTCGGTCACCACATCCACCCCTTCCGTTCTTTCCACCTCTTCTTGCGAGACCCGCTCCGCCTTTTCGTTCACCAACGCCCGCGCCTGCTGAATCCAATCCTCATACCGATTCAAGCCGCCTCGGGCCTGCACAATCGCTTGCAAGTCATCGGGCGTAGCCGCTGCCAGATCGTCCAGGTTGGCAATGCCCGCATCAACAAGCATGCGTGCATATTTCGGGCCGATACCCTTGATTTGCTGTAATTCCTGGATGCTCATACCTTGGCCTCACTTTGATCGGGGAAAAGAAAACATGTTGTCAAGAAAGGTATATCACATTTTGTTTTAGAATCCAAACAACTCACAAGGACCACCGAAAATGTGTAACCCTTTTCTCTTTGCCCTCATCTAACAAGTCGGTTAGCAACAGGCGATGACGCTATGATCGCCTGTTTTCTATGTAACCAACCATCTCACTGCAATCAATCCTCAATTCGAGTTTGCAATCATAAAAGGAGCAATTTGGACCATGCCTCTCTTGAGCCCTGACGATGCCAAAGCTGTACAGCAGCAATTTCAAGAAAAGATAACCCGCCCGGTCAAAATGATCGTGGTTACCACAGAAGAAGGTTGCATGTATTGCAACGAGGTCAAAATGTTGGCCGCAGAACTGGCGGAGCTTTCGCCATTGATCAGCGTGGAGGTTTACGACCTGGAGAAAGACAAAGCTATTGTGGACCTCTACGGCATTGACAAAGCCCCTGCTATTGTTGTCGTGGCCGATGGTCGTGGCGAAGAGCCAGATACTGACTATGGCATTCGTTTTTATGGTATTCCCAGCGGCTATGAATTTATGTCCCTGCTGGATGCTTTGAACACCGTGGGTAGCAATGGAGCCGAGCTGCAGATCATGCCCGAGACCATGGAATTTCTCAAAAATCTGGACCAGGACCTTCACATCCAGGTCTTTATCACCCCAACATGCCCCTACTGCCCCCGGGCCGTGATGATGGCGCATCATTTCGCCTATGTGAGCCCCCGGGTCAAAGCAGATATGGTGGAAGCCATGGAATTCCCTGATCTGTCCAGCAAATACAATGTGTATGGCGTTCCTCGCACCGTCATCAATGAGGTTGTCCACCAGGAAGGCGCCGTGCCCGAACCCATGATGCTGCAAAAGCTCAAAGAAGCCATCGCTGCACCTTCGGCGTAACCGTCGATCATCGCAGCTTGTCAACGCCCTATCCTTGAGGATGGGGCGTTTTTTTATGGCTATCTCTTGACCAGATCATTCAGCTCTCGCCAAACACCTCGCCCGATAACCGCCATTCATCGACATGCCACCTTCCCCTCGTGTCTCGACCCCGCTCCTGAGGCAGGGTGTTTCGAAGTCAAACCATCGCGTCATTCTGAGGGAGCGCAGCGACCGAAGAATCTAGCGAAGCGCCCTTTGGGCTAGATTCCTCCTCCCTCCGGTCGTCGGAATGACCTATCAGAGAGAGTCACCTTCTCCGAACTGCAACTTTGAAAAGACCCCGCTCCTGAGGGGACGTGTCGCGCAAACAGGAAAAAATCTGGTATGATAAGGAAAACCAGCGATTCCGTGCTCCTAGCCATTGCGGGGCATGATCTCTTACAGGAGCCTTCCCATGTCGTCAGCACCCCAATCCCTGACTCCCGAACAACTAAAACCCTTTTGCGATCCCGCACAATTCACCTTTCATTCCACCGCAGACCTGCAACCACTCGCCGAAATCATCGGCCAGCGACGAGCCGTCCGGGCGCTGCACTTCGGGATGGGCATGAAAAATGATGGATATAACATCTATGTTTCGGGCGTATCTGGCACCGGGAAATTCACGGCCGCCCGTCAATTTCTCGATCAAGAAGCCAGCGGTCGTCCCCCAGCAGATGATTGGATATACGTCAACAATTTCGATAATCAGTCTCGTCCCAACGCCATTCGCCTCCCAGCCGGTTGGGGACGTCAATTTCGCGATGACGTGGAGGCGTTAATCAAAGAACTCAAGCGAGACATTCCAGCGGCTTTCGAAAGCGAAGAATATCAGAAAGAACGGGACCGCATCTTCGAAGAACTCAAGCAAGTACAAGAGGAAACCTGGCAAAAACTTAATGAATTCGTGGAACAATATAGCTTTGGAATTGTGCGCATCCCCGGGGGGTTCATGCTCACTCCTGTGGTGAAAGGTAAGCCGCTCACCGATGAGCAATTTGAGAAGCTAAGCGAGGAACAAAAAGAGAAGCTGCGCAAAGTGCGCGAAATGCTCACAGAGCAGGTCGAAAAAACCATGCGCTCGATGCGCCAATTGGAGCGCTCAGCTCGACAAAAGCTGGCGGAATTAGACGCTCGCGTCGCCCGGTACACCATCCAACAACCGGTCGATGAATTGAAGGAAACCTATCGCGACATTCCCGAAATCCCTCAATACCTGGACGCCATGTTGGCAGACATGGTCTCGAATGCCGACATTTTTAAACAGCCCGAAGAAACGCCCCCGCCTCAAGCCGCCATGCTCAACCTTCCCTCCCCCATCGATGGCTTCCTGACACGCTACAAAGTCAATCTGCTGGTGGACAACGCCGAGGCCCAAGGCGCGCCCGTCGTCTATGAGAGCAACCCTAACTTTGCCAATCTGGTGGGCCGGATCGAACATCGAGTGGTCATGGGGGCATTGGTGACCGATTTTACAATGATCCGGCCCGGAGCCTTGCATCGGGCGAATGGCGGCTACCTTGTCCTGGAAGCGGTGTCCCTCTTTCAACGCCCCCAGGCGTGGGATGCATTGAAGCGCGCCCTCAAAGAGGGAGAAATTCGCGTGGAAGAGTATGCACAATCCCTGGGCCTGGTCTCCACTGCGGTCCTGGAACCCGAACCCATTCCGCTGCAGGTGAAGGTCGTTTTATCGGGACCGGCCTGGCTGTATTACCTTCTGACCGAATATGACGAAGATTTTCTTGAATTGTTCAAAGTACAGGCCGATTTCGATGACCGCATGCCCCGCACCCCCGAAGCCATACAGGAATACGCGCACTTCATCGCCAGCTTTTGCCAACGAGAACACCTGCGTCATTTCACCCCCCAGGCGGTCGCCCGAGTCATTGACCACAGCTCTCGGCTGGTTTCGGACCAACACTATCTCTCAGCCTGCTTCCGCGATATCTCAGACCTGTTGACCGAAGCCAGCTATTGGGCAGAGCAGCAGGATCATGACCTCGTCACCGCCGAAGATGTTCAAAAAGCCATCGATGAAAAACATTATCGTGGAAATCGGTTCGAGGAACGTTTGCAGGAAGCCATCGCGCGAGATATCTTGCTCATTGACGTCATTGGCGCCCGCACAGGCCAGATCAACGGCCTCTCGGTATTACCCCTGGGACAAATTACATTCGGGGCCCCTAGCCGGATTACAGCCCGCACCCACATGGGGCGCGAAGGGGTGATCGACATCCAACGGGAAGTGAAGTTGGGCGGCCCCATTCATTCCAAAGGCGTGCTGATCCTTGCCGCCTTTCTGGGAAGCCGTTACGCCAGAGAAGCGCCTCTGACCCTGCGGGCCACCCTCGTTTTCGAGCAAACCTATTCTCTGGTCGAAGGGGACAGCGCCTCCCTGGCCGAACTCTGCGCCCTCATCTCATCCATCGGTGACATCCCCTTACGCCAGGATGTCGCCGTCACAGGTTCTGTGAACCAACATGGCGATGTGCAGGCTATCGGCGGCGTGAATGAAAAAATCGAAGGCTTCTTCGACGCCTGCCTTCGCAATGGCGGCCTTACGGGCTCCCAAGGCGTGATTATTCCCCAGGCCAACGTTCAACACCTGGCCTTACGCCAAGATATCGTCGACGCGGTGAGCGCCGGTCAATTCCACATCTTCACGGTCACCACCGTAGACGAAGCGCTGACGCTGCTCACCGGAATGCCCGTTGGCGCACCAGACAAAGAAGGCAACTATCCCCCAGAAAGCATCAACGGCCGCGTGATGGCCGCTCTGAAGACCATGAACGAACGATGGAAGGAACTGGTCGCGGCTCACGATGCGAATTCATCTACATAATTTCCTTTTCCCTCCATGATTCCCCGCACACCTTAATCTCGCCACTCACGCTATCTTTTTCGAGGATTTCTTATGCCTGTCACTGCAATTGTTGGCGCCCAATGGGGCGATGAAGGTAAAGGACGCATCATCGACTATCTCGCCCAGCAGGCGGATGTGGTTATTCGCTTTCAGGGGGGCGACAACGCTGGCCACACAGTCATCAACGAATTTGGCAAACACGCCCTGCACCTGGTGCCCAGCGGCATCTTCAATCCCAACACTCGCAACATCATCGGCACCGGCTGCGTCGTCAATCCCGCCTCATTGTTGCAAGAGATGGCCTCTCTCGAAGCCGCTGGCGTTTCACTCGACAACCTCTGGATCAGCTCCCGGGCGCAAATGGTCATGCCCTATCATCGCATACTGGATGAATTAGAAGAGAAAGCCCGGGGAAAAGACACCATCGGCACCACGAAACGAGGCATTGGGCCCGCCTATGCAGACAAAGCGGCTCGCTCTGGATTGCGGATGGGCGATCTGCTTCAGCCCGATTGGTTGGAAGCCAGACTGGATAACGCACTGCGCACCATCAATCAGAAGCTTCAGCTTTTAGGCGGCCACCCTATCGATGGGCAGGAACTCTACGCCCAACTAATGGCTTATCGTTCCAAACTTGGCCATCGCATCATTGATACGGTGCCGATGTTGCGTCGGGCTCTGGCTGACAACGACGCCATTTTGCTCGAAGGCCAACTTGGCGTCATGCGGGATCTGGATTGGGGCATTTATCCTTATGTCACCAGCAGCAACCCCACGGCCGCCTTTGCACCCAGCGGCGCGGGCTTGCCCGCGTGCGCCATCGATCGGGTCATTGGCGTTGTCAAAGCTTACAGCACCGCGGTCGGAGATGGCCCCTTTCCCACAGAATTGCATGATGAAATTGGTGAAAAACTGCGGGAACATGGCCATGAATATGGCGCCACCACCGGTCGGCCCCGACGTTGCGGCTGGTTCGACGGCGTGGCCATCCGTTATGCTGCCTGGCTCAATGGCATGACTGGCCTTGCC
Source organism: Anaerolineae bacterium (assembly GCA_015485435.1). Lineage (GTDB taxonomy): Bacteria > Chloroflexota > Anaerolineae > J102 > J102 > M2005. Next base: position 6,436 of record WFTO01000116.1, read on the forward strand.
ATCACCAAGTTGGACGTCCTGGATCATTTCGAAACGTTGAAAATATGCATCGGCTACCAGCTGCCATCCGGCGAAATCATCACTGACAGCATGCCCGACACCCCTCTCCTCTACCACGTTAAACCCATCTACGAAACCTGGCCCGGCTGGCTAACCGACACCAGCAAAATCCATCATTGGAATGACCTTCCCTCGGCCGCGAAGGCGTATTTGCAGCGAATCAGCGAACTGGCTGGCGTCAAAATCGATTATGTATCGGTAGGTCCGGAGAGGGATCAGATGTTTGTCGTTGCATAGCCAACCACATCGCGCCCAGCAAACAGCGGAGCCTGGCGAGGCGATAAGCACGCACCAGGCTCCGCACCTTTATTAGCCATGAATTCCGGCATCTTCGCCAAGCTGATTCAACGCCCGGTCGATCTCGTTGAGACGATTCTCAAGATGCGCCTTCCAGGCCTCAAGCCTGGCTCTACGAGAAGAGAGCCTATCTGCCCGGGCCTCGACCTCTTCCTGTTCATGACAACAGTCGCTTTCCGCCCATGGAGGCGGGCCAAAAGCGCCTTTCTCAAATTTTGCATCCTCTTCGGACTGAGACTGCCAGTAGGGAGACCAGGGGGGCGGTCCATATCGTCCCGCAACGGCTTCTTCGTCCCAACGGGCACCGAACCGGTGCCCCCTATGACGATGTCCCGGATGAACAGTCCTTTGCTGCGAAAAATCGGTTCGTTCTCGACACCGCGACCGGGCGTGCATATGTGGACCACGTCCGTGGCCGCGACCTCGAGCTTCCATGGATCGGCAATGTCTGTGTTCTTTGTACATATTGTTCAAACCTCCTTGAATTTGTTTGAATGATTTGGTTGTGAATTTCCATAGCAATCCTTGAAATGTTATTCCAAAACCCGAATATCCTTGGCGAAAAAAACAACCGCTTGCACGCGGGCTGTTTTTATAGCTGCCGACACCTGGGGCACCGACATTTTCCGCGTCGACGTCGGCCAGCATGATGAACGTCGCCTTCCGGCAATGGCCCTGAGGCAATCTGCTGCCGGGTACGTCGTTTCTCCGCCAGGATCAACAAGGCATCCAATACAGCCATCACTTCGGGTTCGCTAATCTGATAAAGAACCGTCATGCCTTCACGAATCGCGGTTACCAGTCCCGCTTCTCGTAAAACCATGAGATGCTGCGAAATGTTAGCCTGGGGACGTCCCAGCACCGATGTTAGATGCATGACGTACGCTCCGCCCTCCCGTAATTCGTTGAGGATTTGCAAGCGTACGGGATGACTGATGGCCCGAGCAATACGGGCTGCATCCTGGGTGACTACATCGACGGGTTGCTTCATGTTGCACTAAAGTTTCAAGTCAGGAATACCTTATTCCAAGAATTGAATACAGTATATCATTGCCCACAGCGTTTGTCAAGGCTCTATCATGAGAATTTGGTGAGAAGGGTCAATATACGATGGGCCGCGGCCGCCGCCCCAAAACCATTATCGATGTTCACCACAGTGATGCCAGGTGCGCATGCGGTCAGCATCCCAAGTAGTGCGCTGAGACCTCCGAAATTCGCGCCATACCCCACGCTGGTTGGCACCGCAATGATGGGTGCAGCGATTCTTCCGCCCACAACACTAGGCAAAGCGCCTTCCATGCCCGCGACAACAATGCAGACTGCGGCTTGCTGCAAGACATCTTCCACCGCAAAGAGGCGATGAATGCCCGCCACGCCAACATCTGTGACGCGCCGTACAGGCCACCCGGCCCATTCCAAAGTCATTGCCGCTTCTTCCGCCACCGGCAAGTCGCTGGTGCCAGCGCAAACCACTGCCACATAGGGGTCATCGGGTTCAGGAGTGCGCAGGGGCTCTCCCACGGTAATGAGTCGGGGCAGGTCATGATACGTCGCGGCCGGCAATCGTTCGTGAACCGCTGCAAAATGCTCAGCCGACGCGCGAGTGGCCAACGCGGTTCCAGAGCGATCGTGCAGACTGAGCATTATCGCGGCGACCTGTTCCGGAGTTTTACTCTCGGCGTATACGATCTCTGGCAGACCATTGCGGGCCTGACGATCGTGATCCAGATTGGCGAAATGGTGCAATTCAGACATATCACTTCCTGATGAAATCGATCACGTCAGATGCCAACCCGACTCCTGGTTGCAGACATTTTTCAATGCCAGCGAAGTCGGACTATGTCAACGCCTCATTCATGCTGCCCGACCGAAAACCTTCCAGGTCCAGTGTGATATATACAAAGCCCAATGATTTGAAATGGGCGACCAGCTCTGAACGCAAGGCAAGAATCGCGGGAATCTGCACCACTGGGACCTCGATGCGGACGAGCTTTTCATTCTGCACCCGCACGCGCAGTTGAGTAAACCCTCGTTCTCGCAACCAGCGTTCTGCCCTATCAACCTTGCTCAGACGCTCCTCATCGATCGACACGCCGTAAGCAAATCGAGAGGCCAAACAAGCGGCTGCAGGCTTGTTCCAGATGCTCAAGCCTAATCGTCGAGCTGCTTCCCGGATATCTCTCTTGGTGAAGCCCGCCTCTTTGAGTGGGCTGCGCACATGATGTTCCTGGCCCGCCTGCTGGCCCGGCCGGAAATCCCCAATGTCGTCCAGGTTATAACCATCTAACAGGTAGAGGACCCCCTCCGCCATCGCCACCGCATCCAACGTCTCCCACAGGGCATCTTTACAAAAATAACAGCGGTTGACGGGGTTAGCTGCGTAGTGCGGGTTTTCGATCTCATCGGTGCGAACAAAGCGATGTGGACCACCGATCTCGGCAACCAATTGTGCGATGTCTTCCCGCTCCCAAGAGGCGAGAGAGGGGGAGATCGCGGTAATCGCGAGCGCGTTGTCTCCTAACTCTTGATAGGCTACCAACCACAAAAAAGCGGAATCCACCCCGCCAGAGAAGGCAACAATCACACGTCCCATCTCTCGCAGAATGCGCCGCAGCTGGGTTAATTTTTCATCAAGATCGTTTTTGGCAACAGGTAAGGACTCGTTCAAGGTAATGGTCGTCATAACCGCCCATTATCCACATTTTTGCTTTTTTTGCCAATCACATGTCAATCTACGGTATCCGTTACAGCCATCAATGTACGAGGATATCCGGGTGACGAATGCCAGATTAAACACTTTTCGCTGTAAACATGGGGCTACACAGCAACGCGACCCTCGGCGACGCCTCTTGCGGTCGATCATTCAGCGATACGGCGTCAGACAAGCAGATAATCCTGCACCTTTTCGCTTTCTTCCAACAAAAAATCATCCACAGGGAGGCCTGCCTTTTCCTGGATGAGACGTTCGATGCGCCTGGCGATATCAGGGTTCTCACGCAGAAATTGCTTGGCGTTTTCACGTCCCTGAGCAAGGCGTTGTCCTTCAAAACGATAAAAGGATCCTCGCTTTTCGATAATATCCATCTCTGCGCCAAGATCCAGAATTGCCCCGACCTGAGAGATGCCCTCGTTGAACATGATATCAAATTCCGCAGTGCGGAATGGCGCTGCAACTTTGTTTTTACGCACCGTCACGCGGGTACGATTCCCAATCGTCTCACTCCCCTGTTTTATAGACTGAATACGGCGGATGTCCAGACGAACCGAAGAATAGAAACGCAGAGCCATACCTCCAGTCGTCGTTTCAGGGTTTCCGAACATCACACCAATCTTCATGCGTAATTGATTGGTGAAGATAACGATGGTATCGGTTTGTTTGATGACGCCACTGAGCTTGCGTAGCGCCTGACTCATAAGACGGGCCTGTAATCCCATGTGCGCATCTCCCATCTCGCCTTCGATCTCGGCGCGAGGCACCAAGGCCGCCACCGAATCGATGACTACGACATCGAGTGCGCCCGACCGCACCAAAGCCTCTGCGATCTCCAAGGCCTGCTCTCCAGTGTCCGGTTGAGAGACATAGAGACCGTTGACATCCACACCGATACGTCGAGCATAGGCGGGATCCAGGGCATGTTCGACATCGATAAACGCGGCAATGCCATCTCGCTTTTGCGCCTCGGCAATAATGTGCAAACAAAGCGTGGTCTTTCCGGAGGATTCGGGACCATAAATTTCGATCACCCGGCCTCGTGGCAAGCCGCCAACCCCCAAAGCGATGTCTAAAGGCAACGCGCCCGTGGGAATCACATCAACTTGCATGCTCTGCGCCTCGCCTAAACGCATAATCGCGCCATCACCGAAGCGCTTGGTTAATTGATGGATGGTTGACTCCAATACTTTCTCTTTGCCATTGGTTACGGACATGGTTGATTCTCCTTCTTGATAAAAGCATACTGTACAGAATGAGCAAAAAGCGACGAATGCCTTTTTTTCAAAACAAATGTTCGCCAACATAATAGCACAGATGTTCCCAATAGTCAAAACATGTCGCAACAGGGATGCGTTTCAACATGGGGCAATTTCAGTTTCCATTATCATTTGTAGTGCCAAGCCGCCACCACCGCCCAGCCTGCGGTGCCTGATTATTCTGTAAACGTTCATATAGACCTCGCGACACGCCCCCACCATGTAACGCACCATGCGATTGGCCCTATGCGTCATAGACACCCGAATTGCCTTGCGTTCAGGTCCTATGCCCTTCTGATGCAACCAAACGCTTTATCTCGCGCACAAACAAAAAAGCGCCGGCCTCAAGACCGACGCTTGATTGGTGCCCCCGCTCCGACTCGAACGGAGACGCCCGGATGGGCACAGGCCCTCAACCTGCCGCGTATGCCAATTCCGCCACGGGGGCTTACCGTTTCCAATTATACGAAAGCGTCCCTTGCTTGTCAACATTTGACCTGATCCATTACAATGGTGTTTTGACGCGACCATGGACGTTTTGTGGTGTTCTTTCTCTTTGACTAAATCCTTACCCAACCCACTCATTTTTTGAAACTTTCTCGCCTTTGCTTATGTTTAGAACGCAACCCCTTATGTTGGACATGACCTTATGGTGGAGGACCTGCACATGAAGTTGGTCCTTGACGCCATGGGCGGAGATTTCGCTCCAGAAGAAACCGTTGCCGGAGCTGTTGAATTTACTCGGGATTTCGGCCACACCGTGTTTCTCGTCGGAGACGAAAAAGCCATCTCGCATGAATTGGCGAAACATGACACGGCGCAGTTGGACCTGCCAGTCATCCATGCCCCAGACGCCGTCGAAATGGACGAACAACCCGCGATGGCGGTCCGCCGCAAAAAGAATAACCCTATGGTCGTAGGCATGAAACTTGTCAAGGAAGGACGGGCCGATGCTTTCTGCTCGGTGGGAAATACCGGAGCCGTGCTCACCGCGGGACACATGGTCTTTCGACGCATTCGCGGTGTGCATCGAGCCGTACTTACCACGCCCTTTCCCAATTATCGAGGACTCCATGTCTTTGGCGATGTGGGGGCCAACACCGATTGCCGTCCCGAATGGCTGGTGCAATGGGCCCATATGTTATCCATTTACGCCAAGGTTCTGTTGAATATCGACAATCCTCGCGTGGCCTTCCTCGCCAATGGTGAGGAGAGCGGAAAGGGAAACCAGCTGATTAAGACGGCCCAGGTGATGATGGCGGAACGAAATCAGCTCAACTATATTGGCGTAGTGGAACCAAAAGAGATGATGGCGGGCAAAGCCGATGTGGTCGTGACCGACGGTTTTACGGGCAACATCGTCGTCAAGCAATCGGAAGCCGTTGCCAAATTCATTTTTCAAATCCTGAAAGAAGAAATTCTGTCACGCAAGCGAGCCAAAGTCGGAGTGGCTCTAGCCCGTCCTGCCTTTAAGGCCACCCTCGAACGGCTGGATGACCGTGAATATGGCGCCGGTCTGCTGTTGGGCCTTAATGGCCTGGTCACTATTGCCCATGGCCGCTCGAAACGAGAAAATATTTACTTTGCCCTCAAAGCCACCTCCCAGCTTGTAGAAGCGGACATGCTAGAGAAAACCCGTCACAAGATAGAAACACTATTACGTCTGCAGTCGCAACTGCAAGAGGAATGGACATGACGTTGGACTCTATTTCCCGCGAACAACTGATTGAACTGGTTAAAAAATTGCATGATGCGCCGAGTGCTGTCCGAGAATTGCTCTTGGAGACGTTGAAAACGCTGGAGAAGCCAGGATTACCCCCCGTTGCCGTGGCGGAAGAGGTTCTCCACAAAACCAAAGACCTGTCAGCCGACGCCATCGAACAAGCCATTCAGCTGGCGCGCGAGGGGCTTCGGCGTCGCGTGGTGGTCACCGGCTTGGGCGCCATCACAGCGGTGGGACAGAGCGTGTCGGAAATGTGGGAGAACTTGCTTGCCGGGCGTTCGGGAATCGACTATGTCACCCTGTTCGACGCGTCACCCTATCCATCACGCATTGCCGCAGAGGTCAAAAACTGGGATCCAACCAAATACATTCCTCGAAAAGAGGCCCGTCGCATGGCACGATGTTCGCAATTTGCTGTGGGCATGGCTGAACAGGCGCTAGAGGATGCAGGTTTGCCCACGGATGGCTCGCTAGGAGAACGGACGGCCACAGTGATAGGCACGGGATTGGGGGGCTTCGAAGTTTATCAGCAAGCGATCTGGGACGCGGCGAAACGAGGCCGTTTTCGAGTTCCCCCCATGACCGCGGTCGGAGGGCTTCCCAACATGCCCGCGTTTCACATCAGCCAGCGTTTTGGCGCTACAGGCCCCCTGAACACCGTTGTCACCGCCTGCGCCGCAGGCACGCAAGCCGTAGGCGAAGGCGCCGAGCTCATCCGACGCGGATTCGCTGATGTCGTCATTGCCGGGGGCGTGGAAGCACTGGTTGGCGATATGTTCTTCGCCAGCTTTTCCGCCATGAAAGCCATCAGCACCAGCAACGATCCCCCCGAAAAAGCAAGTCGCCCATTCGATGCCAATCGCGATGGGTTCATCATCGGCGAGGGAGGCGCTGTGTTGATTTTGGAGGACCTGGAACACGCGCTTGCTCGCGGCGCCCACATCTACGCCGAAGTCATCGGTCACTCTGCATCCGCTGATGCTTATCATGTGGCAGCGCCCCATCCCGAAGGCATGGGCGCGCAACACGCCATGCGCTGGGCCATCGAAGATGCGGGCATCCAACCGGAAGACGTGGACTACATCAATGCCCATGGCACCAGCACCAAACTCAACGATAAAACCGAAACCTATGCCATCAAAAAAATCTTCGGCGAACACGCCTACAACATCGCCGTAAACTCCACCAAATCTATGATCGGCCACGCTTTTGGGGGGGCTGGCGCCATAGAAGCGGTGGTTAGCGTGCTCAGCGTCTTCCATGATCTTCTGCACCCCACCATCAACTATGAAACGCCCGATCCTGAATGCGATCTGGACTATGTGCCCAACTACGCACGAAAACAAACAATCCATATCGCTCTCTCAAACTCCTTTGGCCTGGGCGGCCAAAACGCCTGCCTGGTACTGAAAAAATTTGCTGGCTAAGCATAAGAAAAAGGACGGAATTATGCGCATTTATGCAAACAATGACACCATTGCGAAGAAAGGAAAATTAGGCCGCCGTCTGAGCATGGCGGGATTGCTTATTCTCGGAATCGGCATGCTCGCCTCGTTTGCGCCAGGCACTATTGCCAAGTGGATAGAAACAGGGAATTCCTTAGCTCAAAACCCTTTTATTCTCTGGACATACAACGGAGGCTGGTTGTATCTCTCGATGGGAGCCCTGATCGGCGGGTTCATTTTGGGCCAGATTGGCAACCAGTACATGCGTCGCTATCTCCGCCCGAACCGTCCCGACATTATCATTTCCAAAGCCCTCAAAGGGTTTGACGACCGCAATCGGCTGTACGTATGGGCCAGCCCCATCGATTTAGTGTTTGTTGGCCCCGCAGGGATCTACGCGATCGTTGGTCGAGATTTAGCAGGGCGGATTGAGATCGTGGATGGCAAAGTAAAAACGCCTTTTTCTTTACGGAAGATTCTCTTCTTCTTCGGTGATGAGGGCGCGGGGCGCCCCCTGGATGAAGCGCAACTCGATGCCGCCAAACTTGAAGAATGGTTGCATAAGGAGTTAGGGGAACAGGCGGCTCTTTCCGTGCACCCCCTGGTTGTCTTCACCAACGACAAAGCGACTCTCGATGTCAAAAAGACGGATGTCCCAGTGGTGCATTACAAACAGCTCAAATCGTTTCTACGCGGCCAGTTAAAAAACAAACCCATCTCCAAAACCACGTTGCAACAAGTTATCGAAGTCATGGATGCGTATGCAGAGAGCAAAGGAGCGCAGCCGCTTTCTTAGCTCCGCCCCCCGCATCCAATCAATGCGAAGAGCCCTCCCCGAAATGAGGAGGGCTCTTTTGGTTCGTGCAGATGACAAAGAATTTTCAGGATGAAAGGTTCAAGTTCACAGGCTTTCGCTCAGGCGTCGTCACCACAAACGTTTGAGCGCAGCCAAGTTCAAGTCCTGGTGGATTTTCAGGGGGTTGTGGGGGTTGGACGCCCAGCGCTTCGTACTCTTTGGTCAATGTAAGCAAGTACTCATGAATCGAGTCGGCCGCTTTCCGGGCGCCAGCCATGGCTGTAACCACCAGGTCCGCGCCATTTACCACGTCGCCAGCCGCCCAAAGACCGATCCGCGAGGTCATTCCCGTTTCCGGATCGACCAAAATCTCACCCCAACGTTTCGTTTCGAGTCCAGGAACCGCTTTGGCGAATTTTTCATCGGGCCAAAAGCCCAACGCCAGGACGACGATATCCACATCGGTGATAAATTCGCTGCCGGGGATAGGCACCGGACGTCGCCGGCCTGAGCGGTCGGGCTCTCCCAGCTTCATCCGTCGCAGCTCTACCTGGGCCAATCGTCCGTCTGGGCCCGGAATGAAACGCACCGGCTGGGTGAGAAACTCGTACTCCACGCCCTCTTCTTTTGCGAACTGACGATCCTCCGCCCGACCAGGCATCTCGGCCTCAGTGCGACGATAACTCAAAATGACACGTCCGGCGCCAGCACGCACCGCCGAACGCACGCAGTCAGAACTTGTATCACCGCCGCCGACCACCATGACGGTTTTTCCCTCAATATCGGGCACAGGCAATCCTGGTGGATGCATTTCTTGAGGCAAGTTCAGCGCGATGAGGAAATCAAGGGACTTCCAAACACCTGGCAAATCTTCGCCTTCCGTCCCCATGGTGGCGGGTATTTCAGCGCCGATGGCGATCAAAACCGCATCATATTCATAAAGCAGGTCCTCGACATGCGGATGGCCCGGCTCATTGACAGTGGTGTTGCAAATAAAACGCACCCCCGCCTTTTCGCAACGCTCGACCAACGCTTGAACTTTATCCTTTTCCAGCTTGAAATCGGGAATGCCATACATGAGCAAGCCGCCCGGTTTGGGATGACGTTCATACACATCGACGTGATGGCCTTTCAGCGCCAACAATTCGGCGGCATGCAACCCTGCCGGACCGGATCCAACGATAGCGACGGTGCGCCCAGTTGGGGGTTGCTGCTCATCCTCCAAAATCTGGGGCATTTTCCCATGTTTTCGCACCCAATCCGCCAAAAAATATTCAACCTTGCCGATATACACCGGCGGCTCATACGCCCCGACTACGCAAGACCCCTGACAGAGACGCTCCTGCGGGCATACGCGACCGCAGACTTCGGACATGGTGCTATGCTTTCGAAACGCCAAATACCCCTCTAAAAACTCGCCTCGAGCAGTGTGCCACATGGCCAAGGGGATGTCATTATGCACCGGACAGGCCGTTAAACACGCTTGCGGGTAGGGACACTGAATGCATCGGGCGGCTTCCACTTTGACGGTTTCTTCATTATAGCCAAGATACACTTCATGGAAATTAAAAACGCGTTCTTCCGGAGGTTGTTTCGGAACGGGAACGCGTGGGATAAGTAGCAATTCTCTACGATCGATGTGACGAGCGCCAGTAATTTCGAACATAATAACAGCCTCTCGGCAAGAGATAATCGCAGATCCGATCGCCATTGACCGGATCTGCCCGACATATTGGCAAAAATGATGTCACCATGCAATGTAGGGAACGTTGAATGGCAGGTGACATCAATTTATCCATATTGTAACCAGAACCACAGAAAAACGCCATTTTTTTGATACGAAAAATGCGCTTGCGCAAGGGAGTCTAAACAATTTTTGGGGGATTACAGAACGCAGATCAAATCGAGGATCTGCCGCCCATGTTGTTTGTTCCGAAAATAGCGTTGACGCCGCCTGGCAAGCGGTCGCGCAGAGCACGTTGGCCGCGGCGCAATGACGGCAAGCGTAAAACGTCAAACGTCATGATTTGCCATCCTTCGTCTCGTTTTCGTGCGAAATGTGACGTTTGACGCATGACGTTTGCAGACATCACGCCATCCGCATCACGTTCGTTGGGGCGGAATGAACGCAGGCGTAAACAGTTACAGTGATGGTATCTGCGTTGATCCGCGTTGTGAAGCATCCGCTTCATCCGCGTTCCCATGTTCATCCATATCGGCGGGCTGCCGCCCGGGTTGCTTGTTCCGAAAACGCCACAATGATGATCAACTTCCTTGCTCCTTTTGGCGCTTTCCCCTAGACTATAAACCATGACCATCTACGCGATCTTTTCCGATGTCCATCATCGGCGCGACCGACTTGAACGGGTGTTGGCGTATCTATCGACCAGACAGGTGGATAGATACCTGCAATTAGGCGATTTGGGTGTCACCCCGTTGTCGTTGCTGGATGATCTGCCCATTTCCCACGCCTTTGGCAACTGGGAAGTTAGCCAACTTCACACATTTCCCCCAAAACGACAACCAGAGATCGCATCCTGGCCCGCCCGCCTCTCGGGCGCTGGCTGGATGGCGGCCCATGCCAGCCCCGTTTTCCCGTCAGAATGCACCGATCTGGCAGCTACCCAACGCTATATGGCTCAACACCGCCCTCGTTGGATGCAACTTTTCCCCAGCTTGCTTCATGATGAGAAGGCGATATGGGAAGCCTTTGCCGAGCTAGCAGCACAAGAACGACGCGTCTTCTTTCATGGACATACGCATGTTCAGGCCGTACAGCAGCTGGATGCCAACAACCGCTATCGCCGCCTCCAAGGCCCGATTATCCGTCTTCACTCCCAAGCGTTGACATTGGTTGGCGTTGGTTCGGCTGGCGTGCCCCGAGATGGCAATGCGTTACGCTGCGTGCTTTTCGATGACGAAAGTTGGGAAGTAGAATTGATCGGTATCGATGACGTGTAGGGCGTTTTCTCGGCCTGCCCACCATCCACCATCTGGTTTCAGCGCAATCAACATGACAAACAATCCTTATGGCGTTGACCCTTCTCGATTCATGGTGATCCCACGCGTGCTGATCATTGCGACACGCGATCAGGAGGTTTTGCTTTTGAAAAGGTCAGAGCACAAACGGCTTTGGCCAGGCCTGTACAACGCTCCAGGCGGGCATGTGGAACAGGGAGAAACGCCCATTGAAGCCGCCAACAGAGAACTGACCGAAGAGACAGGACTTCATGCCAGCCGGATGACCTTACGGGGCTTACTCATCGGGGATGCCGTAGACAGCTTACCGGGCGTGCTTGTCTTCATTTATCACGCCCAGGTGACGGGAACGCTGCATGCTCAAAACGCAGAAGGCGTTCCCGAATGGATCCCCAGAAAGCATCTGGCCCAACACCCCACATTGCCCGACCTACCTCTCATCTTCCATTATATGCTCGACCAGCCCGACTTCTTCTACATCTACAAAACCCCCAAGGAAGATGATGAGGAGGAAGTCCGGGTGCTCATCTCTCATGCGCGTCCATAGCCATCAGAACTCTGCTCGAAAGGAGTTGCCTCATGACCGATATCAGCATACCTAAGGAAGTGCGCCCGCACGAATACCGAGTCGCCCTGGCGCCGTCGGGCGTGCATGCGCTGACCAAAGCGGGCCATCGCGTCTTTATCGAACATGACGCCGGGTTAGGATCTGGCTTTGACGATGAGGCCTATCGCCAGGTAGGCGCAGAGATCGTGTATAGCCACGAAGAAGCCTGGGTGCGGGGTCAGATGGTGCTCAAAGTTGCTCGTCCCACCAACGAAGAATTTGCACTTCTGGGCGAGGGACAGGTGTTGTTGGGCTTTTTGCATCTGGCCGCGGGCCGAAGACAAAAGATTCAAATCTTGCGCGACAGCGGCGCCTGCGCCATTGGTTGGGAAACGGTGCAACAAGAGGATGGTTTTTTGCCGGTCTTGCGGGGAATGAGCACCATTGCCGGGCGCATGATGCCCCAAATTGTCGGACGTTTTATGCAGAACGATCATGGCGGACGTGGCGTGGCCCTCAGCGGATGCCCCACCGTGCCGCCAGCCGAAATCGTCATATTAGGCGCTGGCACTTTCGGCTCCGAAGCTGCCGTGGCCCTAGCTGGCAACAATGCCTCTGTCTATGTGTTGGATATCAACGCCCGAGCGCTAGAGCGGGTCAATCGGCGTCTGGCGGGCCGTGGCGTGACCATGGCTGCGACCGACTACAATTTACGCAAAGTTGTGCGCTTCGCAGACGCCATCATTGGCGCGGTGTATGTGCCCGGTCAACGATCTCCCGTCATCCTCACGCGCGAGCTCATGCGCACCATGCGACCTCGCAGCTTGTTCGTCGATGCCAGCATCGACCAGGGAGGATGTGCGGAAACAAGTCGTCCCACCACCCATGCGGCCCCAACCTTCGTGGAAGAGGGGATCATCCATTATTGCGTCCCCAATATCACCAGTGTGGTGGGGCGCACCACCACGCATTCCCTCACACATGCGACCCTGCCATATTTGCTCGCCATCGCCAATCACGGCCTGCAACGGGCACTGAAGCAATATCCGGAACTGGCTCGAGGCATCAACATCTGTCATGGTGAGATCATTCATAAGGGATTAAAGCGAGCGCTGATCGAGGAGGCGTCTTCATGAAAGCCTGGGAACGTATTTACCATGACAAAATCACGACGGCCGCCGAGGCCATCGCATCGATTTCTGATGGGGACAATATTTTTCTGACGGGCAATTGTTCTGTTCCCCAAAAATTATTGCACGCCCTGGTGGAACGGGCCCGCGCGGATGAAATCCACGATGTCACGATCCATCAAATCCTGACCATCGGTAATGCGGATTATGTAGCACCAGACATGACGGGCAAAATCCGCGTGAACACCATGTTCATAAGCCCAAATGTGCGCAAAGCTGTGCAAGAGGGACGGGCGGATTTTACACCAGTGTTTCTTAACGAGGTGCCGAAGCTCTTCAAACAGCGCTACATTCCCCTGGATGTAGCCCTTGTTCATCTTTCTCCCCCTGACGAACACGGTTTTTGTTCCTTCGGGGTGGAAGTCGGTCTAACCAAACCGGCCGCTGAATCCGCGCGCATCATCATCGCAGAAGTGAATGATCAGATGCCGCGGGCCCTGGGAAACAGCTTTATCCATGTCTCGAAGCTCACGCATGTCGTTCCTGTGAATTATCCTCTGGTGGAAATGCCCCAGGGAGAGCCCGGAGAGTTACAAAAGGCCATTGGCGCCCACATTGCAGAAATGATCCCCCATGGCGCCACTCTGCAGATGGGCATTGGCTCGATCCCCGATGGCGTTCTTTATTATTTAAAAGACAAACGCGACCTGGGCATTCATACCGAGCTCTTTTCAGATGGCGTAGTAGATTTGGTGGAAATGGGCGTGATTACCGGCGAACGCAAGACCTTGCATCCCGGCAAAATCATTGCTGGATTCGTCCTCGGCACCCAACGGCTTTATGACTTCATTGACGATAACGCCATGGTGGAATTCCACCCACAGGACTATGTCAACGATCCTTTTATCATAGCCCAAAACGACCAGATGATCGCCATTAACTCCGCGATCGAGGTGGATTTGACGGGCCAGGTATGTGCGGATTCCATCGGGCATAAATTTTACAGCGGCGTTGGCGGCCAAGTTGATTTTGTGCGTGGCGCCGCCCGCAGTAAAGGGGGCAAACCAATTATCGCTTTGCCCTCAACCGCCAAAGGCGGAACCATCTCGCGTATTGTGCCCATGCTTAAACCGGGAGCGGGTGTGGTCACCACACGGAATGACGTACACTACGTGGTCACTGAATTTGGGGTGGCCGACCTCTATGGAAAAACCATTCGCCAACGCGTGGAGGCCCTCATCGGCATCGCTCATCCCGATTTTCGGTCCGAGCTTCGCAAACAGGCGCGTGAATTAGGTTATATTTGAACCATTTCACCACCACGCACACCCGAACCATCAGACGTTCTGAATCAAATTCCCATAAGCCATTGCCCTATGATCACCATTCTGATTCCCACATTTCACGTTCTTACTCTGCAACATCTTGTTTTGGATTTGAACGGCACGTTGGCCAAGGACGGCATGCTGTTGCCTGGCGTCGAAGAACGATTGACCGAGCTGAAATCCCTGCTAGACATCCATCTTATCACCGCGGACACCCATGGCGGGGGCGAGGAAGCAGCCCGGGTTTTGGGCGTTCAATTCCACAAAATGCAGCCCGGCCCAGGAGGCCCCCAGAAAAAAACGTTGGTGCTTTCGCTGGGCGCGTCAGAAGTAGTTGCTATCGGGAACGGAGTCAATGACGCCATTATGCTGAAAGAAGCTGGGTTGGGGATTGCGGTCAATGGCGGTGAGGGCGCTGCTGTGACTGCCATCCTGGCTGCAGACATTTACATTCCCAGCATTCTGGATGCTTTGGACCTCCTCTTGCATCCCGACCGCATCAAAGCCACCTTGCGCCCCTAACCCTCTCTACGACGCATTCCGCTTCCTTGCCCATCGATAACTTTCCACGTCAAGCAACTCCATTATTGGCAAAGCGAATATGTTCCAGGCTGTGGTAATCTCGACGGCATTGCATCCTCCCGATATTCCCCTGTATAATGCGCGTCCACGAAACGTTTACGCGATTTCTGTAAAAACCCATGGCGACATGTTGCTTTTTCACAAAACATGACCTGAGTCAATCCAAAGCGAAAGCGGAGCACAACGCTTTTCTAGTTGGCTGGTTTTGCTTATTACCATGTCCTCTTCTCCCTACACCTCTCATCTAGCCTCACCCCCTATGCTTATCACCGGCGTTTGCCCCCACGATTGCCCTGACACCTGTGCCTGGCAGGTCACTGTAGACCCGGCCACAGGACAAGCAATCCGCATCCAAGGCCATCCCAACCATCCCGTCACCCTGGGGCGTTTATGCGGCAAAGTCGACCGTTACCTGGAACGCACCTATCATCCAGATCGCTTGACAGTTCCTCTGAAACGCGTCGGTTCCAAAGGAGCAGGCCGGTTCAGGCCCATCAGCTGGGAACAAGCGATCCGAGAAATCAGCGACCGGCTACAAAATATCCTCGCGCATGAAGGGGCAGAGGCCATCATGCCTTTTTCATATGCGGGAACCATGGGCATTTTACAAGGAGAGGGCATGGCCTCCCGTTTTTTCAATCGTTTGGGCGCGACCAGGTTGGCCCGCACGATTTGCTCGGAAGCTGGTTTTGAAGGATTTCAATATGTGACGGGGCGCGTCATGGGTCCTGCACCTGAAGATTTTGCTTATGCGCAACTCATCCTCATCTGGGGAAACAACACGCTAACCAGCCATATGCATCTATGGCCATTCGTACAACGAGCTCGAAAAACTGGCGCTCGCGTCATTGTGATCGATCCGGCGCGTACGCGCACGGCCCGCGCAGCGGATGAGTGGATTCCTATCAGGCCAGGCACCGATGGGGCGCTGGCGCTGGCCATGATGCACGTCATCATTGCAGAACATCGTATTGACGATGATTTCGTGCGTGAGCATACCACGGGGTTCGATCAATTACGCGCTCATATCCAGACTTTCACGCCCGCTTGGGCCGAAAACATCACAGGTATCGCTGCCAAGCGC
>WFTO01000117.1 GCA_015485435.1 Anaerolineae bacterium
GTTTCAATCGCATCAGCGAAAACAGCATGGATGCCGTCAGTGACAGAGATTTTGTCGCTGAATTTCTCTTTTGGGCGGCCATGCTCTCGGTACATCTAAGCCGACTTGGGGAGGACATGATTCTCTTTTCAAACCCCAGTCTGGGATTCATCCGCCTGGCCGATGCGTATACAACAGGCTCGAGCCTGATGCCCCAAAAAAAGAACCCTGACGCGTTCGAGCTGGTTCGAGGGAAGACAGGACGGTTGATCGGACATTTGACCGGATTACTCACCACACTCAAAGGCTTGCCCTCCACCTATAACAAAGACCTTCAAGAAGACAAAGAACCACTATTCGACACCATCGACACCCTTAAATTGGTCCTCCCGGTGATTACCGGCGCGCTCATGACCATGACGTTGCGACCTGACCGAATGGCGCAGGCGTTGGATGACGCCATGCTGGCAACCGACCTGGCCGATTGGCTGGTGGCTCAGGGCGTGCCATTCCGCCAAAGCCATCATCTGGTTGGCAGGGTGGTGCAGGAGGCGGAACGCAGAGGCGTTCCACTAAGTCGATTAAGCATTCAGGACTTGCAAGCCATTTATCCAGGATTTACCGAAGAGGCTTTAGCCATCTGGGATTTTGAACGATCGGTGGAACAACGCCGAGCCCCAGGCGGCACAGCCAAACATGCGGTTCTCGCCCAAATCAATCAGGCAAAAGCCATTCTCGGTTTTGACAAATAAGGCCCCCACTGCAAAGGAACCATCCCATGTACCGATCTTTCTTTCGCTGCATCCGTGGCTGTCCAGGCGAATATTCGTTATATGAAGTTATTTATACGTGCCCTCACTGTGGCGGCCTGTTGGAAGTCGCCCATGATGTAGAGGAGCTGAGCAATCGCTCCGCGGCGGGCTGGATGCATCTCTTTGACCGTCGCGCTGGCACCACGCAATGGCCCTATGGTTCGGGAGTGTGGCGCTATAAAGAATGGGTCGCTCCCGACCTCGACGAGGACAATGTGGTTAGCACATTTGAAGGCAACACCAATCTTTTCCATGCTCGCCGCTTGGGACTTGAAATAGGTGTGCCAGACCTTTGGGTGAAACAATCGGGAAACAGCCATACAGGGTCCTTCAAAGATCTGGGAATGACCGTCCTGGTGAGCGTGGTCAAACAGATGATCGCCATGGGAAAACCCATCAAAGCCGTCGCCGCCGCATCCACGGGTGACACCTCCGCGGCGCTCGCGGCTTATGGCGCCGCTGCAGGCATTCCTACGGTGGTGTTTCTTCCTCGAGGCAAGGTCAGTCAGGCCCAACTCATACAGCCCATCGCCAATGGCGCCATCGTTTTGGCGCTAGACACCGACTTCGATGGTTGCATGCGCATCGTCAAGGAGATCACCAAGGATCAAACGATTTACCTCGCCAACTCCATGAATTCCTTGCGCATCGAAGGCCAAAAAACCGTGGGCATCGAGGTTGTTCAACAATTCGATTGGGAGACGCCGGATTGGTTTATTATCCCCGTGGGGAATCTGGGGAACATAAGCGCCCTGGGAAAAGGGTTGTTATTAATGAAACAGCTGGGGCTGATCAGCAAATTGCCGCGTCTGGCAGCAGCCCAGGCTGCCCATGCCAACCCCTTTTACCTCTCCTGGAAACAAGCTTTTCAGGAGAAGGTGCGCGTCAAGGCGAAACCTACCCTGGCCTCAGCCATCCAGATCGGCGACCCCGTCAGCTATGAAAAAGCAGTTAAAATTCTGCAGGAATTCGATGGCGTTGTCGAGCAGGCTACGGAAGCCGAATTGGCCGAAGCATCAGCTCAGGCTGACTTGAACGGCCTGTATACCTGCCCGCACACCGGCGTCGCCCTGGCCGTCTTGAAAAAACTGGTGGCCAAAGGCGTCATCCAATCTCATGAACGCGTCGTGGTCATTTCCACGGCTCATGGACTCAAATTTACTCAGTTCAAAATGCGTTACCATATGCGAGAATTGGAGGGCGTCGATTCTCGACTTGCCAACGAACCCATTTATTTACCCGCAGATGTGGACGCCGTCAAACGAACATTAGAAGAAAAATTGGGTGCATGAAAACAGCGTCTTGCCAGGCCAGGGGAAAAAACGTATAATACCTTTGACGCAATGCGTCAAAGGAGGTCAGCCATGACTGATCCATATGTCATGACGTTCAAACTTCGCGATGGTCGCACCGTCAAGGTGCGACGCATGCTGCCTGCGGACGTCAATCACCTGGTTCATATTTATCGCTATCTTAGCCCGGAAAGTCTTTACTTGCGGTTCCAAGAGCCCGCAGCCAATCTGCCGCCCATACGCGTCCTCGAAGAAGCGAGACGACTTGCCGAAAGCGGCTACACACAGGGCAAGGGATTTCTAGCGTTCGTCGATCTACCCGGAAAGCCGGGCGCGCCCATTGCCGGCGCCCGATACGTGCGGGTGAGTCCTGAAGCGGCGGAGATATCCATCACCGTACGCGATGATTTTCAGCGCCAGGGCGTAGGCAGCAATCTATTGACCATCCTGCTACGAGAAGCCCGAAGCGAAGGCATTCGTAAGATCATTGCCAATGTGAGCGTGCAAAATCAGGCCATTTTGCATTTGCTCAACCGGTTTCCCTGGCCCATTCGAAAAGAACGCTACGGTCCAGAGTTGTACATTGAGGCAGATATATCTGATGTAACAATCACCGAGAAAGCGCCATCTTACGAAAACCCCATGGTGCCAACCCGGTCACCACGAATCCAACCAGGGCGTAACGTAAAAAGCGCATCAACTGCAACCAACCGTAAGCATCAATCGACAAGAAACGAAGCAGCAATTTGGGACCCAGATAAAAAACGACCAACATAATCAATCCCAGAATGAGTCGAAAAAGACGTTGACGCCAGGGGCCATCCACACAGAAGTGCAACGATTTCACATCCCAAACCAAACCTGCCAGCATGCCGAAAAGCAGTGCGCCTAACTGCACTGCATTGGCTGCGGGCCACATTTTCTGCTCTGGGTCCACAGGGAACATGGCGATGAGGGACATTGACAACAACAACGATGCCGATAAAAGCGCGGGAGTTGACCACGTCCGTACCGTGGATTCCCAACGGGACGCCATCCATAACAACCCCATCACCACCAACAACCCCGCCAGCCAGCCTCCCATCACATCTGACGGGTAATGCACTCCAAGATAGATACGCGAAAATCCGATAAAGAAAATAAGGAGGCTGGCCACCAGCCAGAACCATCTTCGCCTCACCAAAGCCGCCAGGGTGCCCCACACTCCCATGGCCGTGGCTGCATGCCCGCTTACAAAGCCGGGCGATGTCTCTGTCCATAGTCGTTCCACGGGTGGAGAGGGGGGTCGAGGAATGTTGAAAGTCCACTTGATGAAGCCAGCGACATAACTGGAGAACACCAGACCTAACGCCATCATGGTCCCCCATCTTTTTGAGATGGTCCAGTAAATCAATGGCATAGCCACCAGGAAGAAGTATTCGGTGCCGAGAAAGCTAAAAAAGCGCATCACAGCCGTCAAGGCTTCTGACTTGTATGTTTGTTGTAACCAAACCATAAAAGGGATGCTCATTTCATTGAGATGATACAACCATTCCATTCTGTCACAGTCCTCCTGGTGATTTGTGCGAGTCATGCTCGCCAGGTGGTCATAGGACGGCCCACCAAATCGTTGACTCCGCCTTCGCCCCAGGCGAAGACTGTGGGCCATACATCGTCTTGTAGTCTTCGCAACGTCCCCATCGCAAAGGCCTGGGCGAACAGGGGTGCGTTTCAACATTGGGGCAACTGCTTGAGCCAAGCGCCTGCTCCCACCCACCGATTAAAATCGAGGGCTGGAGGCGTTCCGCCGAACGTCCCCCAGCGGGGACGTAAACTGTCTGCGCAGGCAGACAGGCGGCCGTAAGCCTCCAGAACTGAATTCATTCGGCAAGGGATGGTGCGCCCCCAAATTGAAACGCACCCGGCGAACAAGACTCGGTGGTTGCCGAAATGTCGGTGCGACGGAGATGAGCCGCGCTCGAAAGAGCACGGAAGGGCGACATCGCTCTGGTCATAGCGAACATGACGCCCAATCCGAAACCGCCATCACACGCATCAAGCATCCGCATCGGAGCGATGCTCATAGGCGTCATACAGGCTAAAGGCGCCCACAATGGCGCACCCTACAGCCAGCCAAAACAACATGGTGGGAATGCCGACAAGATCGGCCAAGGTGGCGGCAATTAACAATGGTGCCAAGCCCACCAACGACGCCATCATAAATTGTACCGTAAACACGCGTCCGCGCAAGGCCATGGGCGTGCGACGCTGCAATTCCGTTTGCGCCAGGGTGTTGATGATATACAGGCTAAAGCCGAGGGGGATCATGGTCAGGGCCACCAGCAGCATGGCCGTACTTACATAGTCTGAAACCTGCACATTCGCTATCTTCGATGCTGTGTAGTCGAAGCTGATAAAGGCCAACATGCCGAACGAAAACGTTGTCAGGATCAGCATGATCGATTGCATCATGCGTACAGGTAGTTTGTTCCCTGCTTTTCCCAGAAAGAAAATGGCGAGCAACATGCCCAAACCCGCAGGAGCGAAAATATACACTGCGTCTTCGGGTGCCAACCCTAATACGCGAGCGCTAAAACCAGGCGCAATCATAGCAAGAATCATCAACAATGACGCCACCAACGTTAATTGCATAACAGACAGATACACCGGACGATGCCGGACGACAAACAACCATCCCTCTCGAACTTCGTGCCACATTTTGCTTACGGAAGTCATCTTTCCCGCACGCTTGTGACCGCGATCGCGGGGCAATTTCAAAACCAATAAAAACGCCACAAAATAAAACGCGCCCATTAACGCAAATGCGCCCGCAAGCCCAAACAGCTTCACAGCCGCCGGCGCTATAATGATCAATCCCGCCAGTTGCGATAGGGCTGCAGTGATATTGAAAAGCGAATTCGATACGACTAGCTTCTCTTCTCCCACCAGCAACGGCAACTTGGCCAGCACCGAAGGATTGTAAAAAGAACCCATTGATGACCCAAGAAAGGTGATGACGTACACGATAAGTAACAGCATCCCCGGATAGGCGTCGAACCATTGCAAGGTGAAAATATAGCTAAAGGCCAAAATCGCTCGAAAGAAATTCGCAAAAATAATAATGTATTTCTTCGGAACTCGGTCAATGACCGTGCCGGCGACAAAAGAAAAAATGACTGGAGGAAGACTGAATGCAGCGATCATCAGCCCAATCTGCAGACTCTGGCCTGTCAGACGCTCAATGAGGACAAGTTGCACAAAATGAATCCCATTTTGCGCTGTGAGAGAAAGCAGCTGGGCCAGCCACAATCGTCGGAATCCTGGAATATTCAGTACTGGTTTGTATTCGGAAATGGCGGAAGTCATGAGGCGTTTACGTGTTGGCTTCGATGTCGGAGGCGCGAGCGATGATTTTTTTCAATGAACGACGAAATTTGTCCCGCGGCATGAACAGGCGCCGATGACAGGACAGACACACGAGTCCGATATCGGCTCCCGTGCGTACTACCCGCCATTCCCAACTGCCACATGGATGTTTCTTTTTCAGCCGGACAATGTCGCCGACGTGGATCTCAATGTATTCCTGACCTTTCATGATTGAGCATTATACCAGGATTTTCCTATATCGATGATTTGCCGCTTGCGTTCTATAGCAAATTTTGCAGCTTTTTCGTGGAAGGAGTAAACTTCAGACTATGACGCATCCCATGCAACATTCATCATCAAATACCCCCTCTCCTTTTGGAAAAGTTTTGTCAGGCGGACTGCTGGGCCTGCTACTGGTGATATTCCTCGCATCCTTCCTCTACGGAAGTTTTCTGTTCTTCCGCAGCGCCCGGGCTATTCTGCTGGCCTCTCCGCAAGCCGAAGCGCACCCCCTGCTCTCTGCCAGCCAGAATGATACATCGACGCAAGGCCAGCCAGGAGTGCAGCATGCGTCCGAACCACAAAATCAAGGGTTCGCGGCGGGCATGGCGCCAAATCCCACCCCCGCCATACCCGTTGATTCTTTTTGGGAAAGCCAGGGTCCGGTCAACATTCTCCTTCTGGGCATTGATCAGCGACCGGGGGAGAAAGGCTATTATCGCACCGACACCATGATCCTTCTCCACATCAATCCCCAAACCGGCGATGTGGGCATGATCTCCTTCCCTCGCGACCTTTGGGTTGAAGTACCTGGCTATTGGGAAACACGCATTAACAGCGCCCACGTCATTGGCGATGCCAAAAAGTACCCGGGCGGCGGCCCTGCGTTGGCCAAGAAAACCGTAGAAAACCTCATTGGTCAACCGGTTGATTATTACGTCCGCATCAATTTCGAAGGCTTCCGTAAATTATTAGAGGAAATCGGCTGCATCGACATCGATGTCCCCAAACTGATCGATGATCCCACCTTTCCCGACGACAATTATGGCTACGATCCTCTCTATTTAGAGCCGGGGCACTATTGTATGGATGCGGATCTGGCGTTGAAATACGCCCGCACCCGACACGTAGATAGCGACTTTGGTCGAATGGAGCGACAACAACAGGTCATCATGGCCATCAAAGACAAGGTGTTGAGCACGGGCGAGCTTCCCAGGCTGATCGTTCGCGCCCCAGCCCTCCTCAACATCCTGTCCGACTCCATTCAAACCGACATGCCCCTGAGCAAAATGATTGCCCTCGCCAACATGGCTCGCACGCTCAACCTAGACAACATGCGGCGGTTGATCATCGATGTCAATATGGTCGAACCCGCGATTACCGACACAGGCGCCTGGGTACTGATGCCTAAGATGGATCGTATCCAGGCAGCGGTGAATGCGTTCTTTGCCGCGGATGGCCAGGGACAACAAGGCGCCTCACCCACGGCGACCACGCCCACAGAAAACGCCCCCAATCAAGGGGGCGGCGCGCTTCAGCCCGAAGTAAGAATCATCCTCCTCAATGGCACGAATACGCCCGACATCGAAAAAAACCTCGCGGATATCCTCATTTCCTATGGATTTAATATCGTTGGATTGGGGCGAGCCGATCGCAATGATTATGCGACGACCCAAATCATCGACAGCGGCGGCCATGAAGAGATCGTGCGACGGTTGGCGGACCTGTTAGGGGTTTCCGATCAAAACATCCGCCCCGGCTCGGCAGACCAGCTGCAAGCCGATATTGTGATCATCCTTGGCGCGGACTTTACGATGCCTCAATAACCCTATACCGATCGCAGAAACCGCCATAGCATCAAAGCGTTGGGAATCGCGGCGCCCTCCGCGGTGTTATTAAAAATGCACCAAACCTCGGCGCCCTCCGCTTCCCAACGCCTCAAGGCATGCGAGAACGCTTCCAACCAGGCTGTCGAATAGGATGAACGATAGCGAATGGGAGAGCCATGAAGCCGCACATAGCGCAAATGGCTCCATCCCCCAGGTTCGAGATCGCCCACGGGGGAAGGGTCCGCGGCCACGCGAGCAATGCGGTATGCCTGCAATATCGCGTCAACCTCGGGAACAAACCAGCTGGCATGGCGAGGTTCAACCGCCACCTGGCCAGCAAATCGATCACGCAGCTCTTGAAAAAATCGTTCGACAATCGGTTGCTCGAACGCCAAACTAGGGGGCAATTGTACGAGGAGAACGCCCAGTTTGGTCCCCAACTGCATCACAGCAGGCAAAAATTCATCCAACAATTCGGGATGTCGTAAACGCTTGAAATGGGTCAAGTTGCGATGCACTTTGACGGCGAAACGAAAGCCATCTGGGGTTGACGCCGCCCACCGGACATACGTTGACGAGCGGTGAAAGCGATAAAAAGAGGAATTGATCTCGACCGCCGGAAAAACGCGCGCATAGCGTTGGAGATGAGCGCCATTTCCAGGGAAGAGATAGGCATGAGTGTGGGGAATGGACCATCCTGCGCAACCTACATAAACCATCATCACCTCCAACAACCATCATCGATTTCACGATGATCCCATGGCCACAACCATGGCGATTGCGATTGAATCGGTGTGCGAGAGGCTGATGGCCCATGCGCTCAATCCCAGCTCATGGGCAAGCTCAGCCGCACGCCCATACAGCATCAATGTTGGGGCCTGTCGCTCATCCTCCAACACCTCGATCTCCTTCCATCCCACTTCCCCGATGCCGGTGCCCAACGCTTTGGCCACAGCTTCCTTGGCCGCCCAACGCGCCGCCAGGGATGGAACCCGGCCACCATAGCGCTCGATCTCAGCATCGGTATAGATGCGATGCAAAAACGCGTCGCCATGGCGCTGCAGCGCTCGCTCCAGGCGGTCCAGATCAATGACATCCACGCCCGTTCGCAACATTACGCCTCCTTCGCCGATGGGCCGGCCACTGCCAACACATACCGATCTGGATGCAAGTAGGTGCGCGCCACGCGTAACACATCCTCCTTGTTTACATCTTGAATACGACGCTCATATTGCAATAAATAGTCGAGCCCCAACCCATACCAGGCCATCGTCAACAAATTCCCCGCGATCCCCGCGTTCGTCTCCAATCGTAAAGGCAGCGAGCCGGTGAGGTAACGCTGCACATCCTCCAGCTCTTCATCATCCACAACTTCAGCCGTGATGCGTTGCACTTCGGCCAGCATCGCCGCAATGGTTTGAGAAACATGCATGGGATGCACGCCGGCAGCGATACGCCAGGTCCCCGGGCCCAAATTGGCGTTGAATGTGCTGTATGCGTAATAAGCCAGCCCTAACTCTTCGCGAATGTGATTGCCCAGCCGTCCTCCCAGCCCAAATCGTCCCAGGATGGTGTTGCAAACCAACACCGCCTCGTAATCCTTATCTCGACGGGAGATGCCAGGCCAACCCAGCACGATGTCGCTCTGACTTTTTCCTTTGACATGCACATTGGCCACAACCTTTTCCTTCAGCACAGGGGGAGCGGGGAGCTGTGTGCTGGGTTGCGCCTGAGGGTGTCGCCAGCGTCCCACGGTCCGCTCCAATGTTGCAATGGCTTCTTCGGCATGGATAGCTCCCACGACGACAACCACCCCCCCTTCGGGCGACACCTTCTCCCGAAAGAACTGTGCCAGATCCTCCCTACCGAATTGTTTCAACGCGGCAATCTCATCCTCAATGGATATCCTGTATGGATGGCCCGGGGGATAAAGTTGTTGATTGAAGGTGATGGCCGCCATGGCCCTGGTGCTATGCCGTCGCTCTTCTAATTGTGTTAGAAAGCGTTTGCGAACTTTATCAAGCTCCTCAGCCGCAAAGGCGGGAGCCTGCAAGCTTTCACTCAGCAAATCTAACACCAAATCCACATCCTCTGCCAGTGAATAAGCATTGAAACCCATGGTATGACGCCCGGCGTCAAAGCCAAAGAACGCCCCCACAGATTCAACGATTTCATTGATGGTGTCATAATTTTTGGTGGTGGAGCCCCGACGAAGCATCGTAGCTGTCACATTCGCCAGCCCCTTCTGCCCGGGCGATTCATTGATGGACCCTCCGCGCGCGTACCCCTCGACCAGCACAGTTTGGCTTTCAAAATTCTCGTAGACCCAGACTCGCAGACCGTTTTGCAGCTGGGCGGTGACAATGTTATGTGGACCGGGATAAGAAGGCATTTGGCACACTCATTTCTTATGAAGATTGGGCCACCGTGGCCAGAAGCCCATCATGATCCGAGATCTGTCGCTGATTTTGTACCCTGGGAATCACCATCAGATCATCGATCAACAGGGCTGGAGACGCAGCAATATGATCCACCATGGAAAGATGATCCGTACCTTGAAGGCCTTTTGTACGCAGTGTGATAATACCATTCATGGCTTCTTGCAACAGATGAAATGCCCGACGATTCCTTGGCGGAAACCGTTGATTGAAATCTCCTAATAGACAAATTGGTTCAGGGTGCCGTGCATATTGTTGCAACACTTCGCGAAGACCGCGAAGATAGCTATAATGTTCCATCCATGGCCGTTGATCACGGCGTCCTGTCGTTACATGCGCCATGGCCCATGGAATGCAAACACCAATAAAACGAATGCCTTGCGTAACACCTGCCACAAAACGCCCTGGAGGCAATGCGGCATTCCCAAACTCGTCTATCTGGCTCCATCCAAACTGACTGGAAAGCACCACTTTTCGGCGGCGCTCCCGCTTATTATCATAGCCGTAATCCGAAGCTGAAGTAATCACATGATCCAGTTTCTCAAAAACTTTCGTGGTCGCCTCGGTCAGACAGATAACTGCAGGATGATGTTGCGCGATTTGCTTTTGGATGGCTCGCACTTTGCGAGCAGAGCTCGCCCAGGCGACATTCCACAGAAGCACACGCATACGTTTATCTGCTGACATACCAACCGACCACACGATTTTCAACGCGGAAGAGGCGACGGGCTACCCGTTGCACATCTTCGGGACTAACGTCCAACAGGCGTTGCTGATAACTGGCCAACCAATCCATGTCCGCCGCCATGGCCGCCAACCCTAGCCACATGGCCTGGTTCGAGATGCTTTCGCTGCCATAAGCAAACATGGCTCGCGTGCCCTTGATCGCCCGGGCCAACTCTTCTTGGCCAACCATCTCCTCTTGCAGACGGGTCAATTCGTCGAAAATGGCGGCCTCAACCGCAGCCAGGTCCTGATCAGGCTGAACAGTAGCAGAGATTGTGAACAGGTATGGATCAACGGTGGCCGCCATGGAGGCGCTCACCGCCAACGCCAATTCCGAATTCACCAAAGCGCGATGCAGCCTCGCCGCTTTACCCAAACCGCCACCGCCAAATGGCGGTAGCCCACGAGCGCCATCCAGAATGGCGGTCAAAACCACCAATGGGAAGAAATCGGGATCGCTGGCAGAGACCGAACGGAATGCGATCAACAAATAATGTGCCCCCCCCGGGCCTGTAAGATGCACTCTGCGTTGAGCTCGAGGTTTCGGCTCTACGGCGCGCACAGGCGGGGGGTCGGGGCCAGAAGGGATGTCTCCGAAGAATGCTTCAATGGTTGCCGCCATCTCAGCGGTTCGAAAATCGCCCACCACCACAGCCACGGCGTTGTTTGGCGTATAGAAGGTGCGATAGTGTTCAAATAACTCGTCGCGTGTGATGCGCTGCAAGTCCTCTTTCCAGCCAATGACCATATGCCGGTAGGGATGATTGAGAAAGCTGGCGGCCTGCACTTGCTCGCGCAACAGGTAGGCCGGCTGATTTTCATGTCCTTCGCGCTCGGCGATGATGACGCTGCGCTCTCGTTCCACCTCCTCAGGATCAAAGAGGGCATGTTGCATGCGATCCGCCTCGATGTCGAAGGCAAGCTCAATGCGTCGCGCCGGCAGCGTGGCATAAAAGGTCGTCCAATCCACCCAGGTCATCCCATTAAAATGACCACCTTCGCGTTGGATTAGTCGGTCGAAATCACCTTTGGGGCGGGTGGAGGTTCCCTTGAAAAGCATATGCTCCACCCAGTGAGAAATCCCAGTCAGGCCAGGCGTTTCATGCCGACTCCCAACGCGGTACCACAGCCAGAAACTGGCGACTGGCGCGGTATGCACGTCCTTCACCACGAGGGTAAGGCCATTTTTCAAAGTTTGGATGTGAAGACGGTCGGTGATCATCGTGGCAGCAGATTTTTCTACCACCCATTCTTTTTCGTGCCGCGACCAACGCCGATGTAGTGGAAACCAAGATCGCGCATTTTCTGCGGGCTCCAGATGTTACGACCATCAAGCAACACGTCGCCTCGCATAAGTTTACGAATACGCTTCATGTCCAGCTGCCGGAATTCGTTCCATTCGGTCACCAGGATCAGGGCATCCGCATCTCGTGCGGCCTCATAAGCGTCTTCGACAAGTTGGATCTCGGGCACCTTTTCACAGGGATCAGGACGGGCGACAGGGTCATAGGCTTGTACTTCTCCCCCTTCGCGAATGATCTGTCGGGCAATATCTAAAGAGGGCGCCTCGCGTAAATCATCGGTGTTGGGCTTGAAAGCCAATCCCAGCAGGCCAACCCGACGGTCATTAAGACCATCCAATGCGTGGCGTAACTTCACCACCGCCTGCCGGCGCATATGCTGGTTGATATCCAACACCGCGCGCAGAAGCTGAGGATGGGCGCCGTGGATCAATGCCATGTGCTCCAAAGCTCGAACATCTTTGGGGAAACATGAACCGCCAAAGCCAAGGCCCGCGTTCAAGAAGTGCGGCCCGATGCGCTTGTCATAGCCCATCCCCTTGGCCACCATGTTCACATCCGCGCCCAGCTCCTCGCAGATAGTGGCGATTTCGTTGATAAAGCTAATACGCGTGGCCAGGAACGCGTTGGAAGCGTATTTGATCATCTCTGCGGTACGTAAATCGGTGATCAACACCGGCGCGTTCAACGGGCGATGTAACTCAGCCACTTTCTGGGCGGCTTCGGGATGTTGAGAGCCAAGCACGACGCGATCGGGATTCATAAAATCGGCGATAGCGGAACCTTCTCGTAAAAATTCAGGGTTGGAAACGACCCAAAAGGGGATAGCTTTTTTCTGTTTCTTATTGATGATATCAGCCACCCAATCGCCGGTACCAACGGGAACCGTAGATTTGTTGATAATAATCAGCGGGTGCTCCATATGTTCTGCGATGCTCTCCGCGGCCATGCGCACATAACGCAAGTCCGCTTCGCCATCAACGCCAGAGGGGGTGCCGACCGCAACAAAGACGAATTCGGCCTCCCGTAACGCATCTTGATAACTGGTCGTAAAATCCAGGCGCCCTTTTTGCACATTGCGCAGGATCATTTCGGAGAGCCCAGGCTCATAAATAGGCACGACGCCCAGTTTCAGTTTTTCTATTTTTTCCTCGATAATGTCCAGAATAACGACCTTGTTACCCAGGTCAGCGAAACTGGCACCGGTGACTAGACCCACATAGCCAGCGCCTAAAACGGTAATGTGTTTCATGGGGATTCCTCGTTATGATTGTTTTGATAGTTCCATGTCAGTCATTGGTCGCAGCTTCGGTTGCGGCCTCGACCTCTTGGGCGGCCTTCTCGAAATCCGACCAGTGCAGTCGTTCGCGGAAGAAATAGTAAATGCCCAACGCGGTGATGGGCAGCCAAAGAGCCGCATGCAATACCAACGTGTATGCCGTGGCCATCGCCCGATCCACGCCACCCACAGTGACCAACACTTCGATGCCTGGAGCATCGAAGGTGCCAATATAGCCTGGCGCAGAGGGCAATGTGGTAAACAGATTCACGATGCCGTTCATTAACATCAGGACTATGAACGACACAGAGAAGTTAAACGCATGCATCACAAACCAATATTTCAGCGTCTCCGCCAGCCATATCAAAACCGAGGTGAAAAAGATCATCATCACATCCACCGGGCTTTGCAAAGAGGCCAGTCCAAACAGAAACCGATCCACCATCCCATCCACTTTTGATCGCAGCGAGGAGGGGAGGAATCGGGTTGAAATGGGGGTGTAAAACCTCATTACCCACTGAGGGCGAGCAGAGATGGCGATGAAGGCCACCAATGTCACACCGAAGATCACGCTGAGCAGGACCACAAAGTTTCGATAAGACTCTGGAATGCTCGTCGTAAAGGGAAGCGCAAAAAATACAAACAACAGCATCACCAGCCCATCGAAGATCCTCTCAACCAGGACGGTGGCCAGACTGCCGCTGATCGGAATGTCTTCATTCTTTTTGAGGACATAGGAGCGAATGACTTCGCCAGCACGGGCGGGATAGATGTTGTTTCCGGCATAGCCGATGCAGACTACCGGGAATAAGCGCTTGATCGGCACAGGTTTAAACTGTCGCAACATGTAGTGCCATCGCCAGGTACGCAGCCAAACCCCCAAAAAATAGACCAAGACACCGGGAATAATCCACCAGTAATTGGCCCGCAGCATGATATCCCACACATAGGCGAGATTCAAGCCGCGCAAGGCTACATACAGGAAGAGCACGCTGATGCCGATCCCGACCCAAATCAGGAGCCGCTTGATGAAATTGCGGCGCAAATAGTCGCGAAAAGAGGAAAGATATCTCAAAGCAACACACCTTTAGAAAATTTACAGCTGCTAATTGTAGCACAGCCCGCCAGAGAAAGTGGAATTGCCGCGCTCATGGCTGTGGATTTGCGCAACTGCGGGCAGTTTCGGGCTGGCGCCAGTCAATATTGGAAGGCAGTGACCCGGCACAGATCGGGATCGGTGACGATCACCATGCCTGGCTTAACCGCAACGCCCAACGTGCGGTTGAACTGTCCCTCGCCGGAGCCTTGAACGCCCAACTGCGCCAGGGGACGCAATCCTGGCTCGTAAACCAACACCCTCCCTTGTTCGGGATCCGTCAGAAAGACCCGACCGTCAGGCAGGATGGCGATGTGCGGAGATTCCACCGTGTTGGAACGGGGACCGGGGGCCGCCCGACTGGAGCCAGTTTCAGATTGCAACACCCACACCACCCCTTCAGCCGGATCGGGTGCGTACAGAAAACCATCGGGCCCCAAGACAACATCGGTGGGTTGTCCACCCTGGTTGGGACCTGCAAACGCAGCCAACATGGCGCCTTGATCATCAGCTTGCACCAACCGCCCGCCGCCTGTATCCGCAATATACATATCTCCTGTCGAGGCGACATCTAGCCCCCGCGGGTGATAGAGCGCCAGATCGCGTCCCACTTCCCGCAGAAATTCACCAGCTGGCGTCCATAAAGAGACAATCTGATTCGCAGCGTCCAAAACAGCAATGTTGCCATCGGGTGTGATGGCAATGTCGAACACCTCTTCAAATTGACCAGCCCCCTCACCGGGCTCGCCCCAACTCGTGACCCACGCGCCTTGAGCATCCAAAACAACGACGCGATGATTGCCGGTGTCAGCCACATAAACCCGGCCCTGATTATCCACCGCCACCCCCGAAGGATGGGATAGCTGGCCATCATCCGCGCCGCACGAGCCAAATGTCCATAAGGTGGGAGGCTGCAACGAAGCGAAATCGCCCAGCTCACCGGACGGATTCTCAGAATTCGCCAACGTTTCGGGCGCAGGCAATGGACCGCCTGGCTGGGATTCCTGGAGAGACGCAGCCGCTGTTGGAGGCTCGGGCAAGGGAGGCAAAACCTCGCTTTCAGAGAGAGGGCCTTCCACAGGACGCAAATAACGGCTGGGCAACAGCTGATTGTTGCCTCCAGGGGGACGCCACCAAAGTTCCATGGCGCGCGAGCCGCCCCAATCACTATACAACACCTGAATTTCATGCCATCCTTGCACCAGCGAAATAGCCCCTTCCTTGTATTCAGCGCCATGCTGGCCCCCATTATCCACCACCAATTGACTGTCGATGTAGACCAATGAACCATCGTCGGAACGCGTGCCAAACACATAGGTTCCGGCCTCAGGTGCAGCCACCTTGCCCACCCACATGACGGAATAAGGCGATGGCATGGCGTCGTTCGGCGTGATGAACAGATCGCGCTGCACCAACACCGGCTGCCCCGACCAGGTTGGATTGTCGTAATAATAACCGATAAGGCCATTTGAGGCGCCAGGAAGCGTGTAAAATGCGTCGGCAGGAATGGGTTGCATGTTTTGACTATCTGGTTTCATCCAGGCCAATTGCAAAATGCCTGGATGTTCACCCGCGGTGTATTCCAAACGGATGGCCTGGAAACCAGCTGCCAGGGTTTGATCGAGTGTTTGCACGCCATCTTGTACCGTCAACGCAACTCTGCCATCAAGCAACAACGTGGCCTGCCCCCCCTCCGCGGTCAATTCCAGACGATATGCGCCATAAGTTGGTGCGAGCAAAGCCCCTTCAAAAATGACAGAGAAGGGAGGTAGCAAAGGTTGGTCCTCAGGGTTGGTGTAATCGAACTGAATGGCCGCCACGCGCCCTTGTCGGACCGGAGGTTGGCTGCGATCGGCGCCGGAGAAATAAGTCGCCCGCAGCCCCTGCGCTTCGTCAAAGGCGGATGCCGGAATATAAAAACTGTAGAAAAGGGTGCGTCCGTAGCGATCGGCATGGGTTTGCAACACACCTGTGGGATAAAGTTGTTGCAAAAGCTGCCCCATCTGTTCATCTTTTGGCTCGAAAATAAAGAGGGCATCCTGAGGGGGCGGCTGCCGCAGGGGAATATGTTCGGCAGGATTCAGAGACACCACGGTGCGGTCGCCGCCAATAAACCGAATCGCGGCGTGTCCAAAATATTGAGAATCCAGATAGATCGTGAGGTTGTCAGGCTGTTCAGATAAATACGCCCCGATGGCGGATTCCTCCGGACTGAATGCATACCACACGGCGGGGTCGACGGCTTGCACCCGGAAATAGGTGTGCAAGTTAGCGCCGATAATCATTACAACTCCGGCGAGCAACAGCGCAAGCAAGGGGCGCGAACGTTTTACGCCCACAGCTTGTTGCCAGGCAAACCAAAGGGCTTGCAGCACCACCGCGACCAGCAAGTAAATCAAGGGCACCAATCCTATGGGGCGACGCGCGTTGGGGGCCTCGTGGGCCACAGTCATCACGGCCAGGCTGGCAACGCTGCCAAACCAGAGAAGATACAGCGCAGGCAGTTCTTTCCAGAACCAGCGAAGCGCCCAAAAAAGCCCCAACACCATCATGATTGCGACCGCTGCGTGCAGCATCGGCGCACCGGGCAGGTTGTTCAGGGCGGCCATATCGCCCTGATAGTTGAACATCAACAAAACTTTGCGCAGATTCGACCAAATTGGCGCATAACTCCCGACAGCCTCAACATCCCGAAAGACGGAGATCGTGCGCATGCGTTGCACAAAAATCGACCAATGATGCAGGATGTACATTCCTAACGGGGCCACGGCCAGCAGGGCGGAAGTAAAGAAAAGCGCCATTCCTTCTAAATCCCGTCGGGCCCTATCTCGATGGGTGAGCAGCCAATACCCAAAATAGGCCACCATGAAGAAGGGAATCACCCGATAAGCGGTATAGGTGTTCATGCCAAGCGCCAACACCATCCCAGATAGAGCCCACCAGCGACGTCGGCCGCTCTTTAAAGCTTTGACCAAAAACAATATTTGCAGGCTCAAGACCAAAGGCACAAGGATCAGTTCATAAACAATTCGGCTGAAGGTGACGTGCCAGCGGTCTGCGGCCAACAACGCCGTTGCAAGCAGGGCGATCCGCTGATCGTAAAGCTCGCGAGCCAGCAGGTAAAATACCAAGACAGTCAATACCCCTACCGTAGCCGAGACCATACGCATGGTCGTCACGCTTTGCCCAAATAGCTGAATGAATAACGCGATCATATAAGTGAACAACGTAGCCTGGCCTTCATTGGTCTCAGCATAGGGCGTGTATGGTGCGCCTGCGAGCCACTTCAAGGCATCGAGCCCATTATTCGCCTCGTCCGACTGCAATCCATGCGGATAACTGCTCAGGGCATAAAAGCGAGCAAACACCGCTACAAGAAGAATCAGTAGCAATGCGATTCCTAGAGTTCGACGCGATAACACAGAGGTATATCGGGGTTGGCATGCCAAGCGTTCAGAGTCAGGGGCTGGCGAGACATCATCCAACCAAACTCCCACGAAGAACAACCACATTCCCGCCACCCACAACCAAAACGCCCATCCCCCATAATGCTCCCTCAGAAAGCCTGTCAGGGTCGCCAGGAGCACCAATAGGCTGCCAATGATTGCCAATCGCCACCCCGCTTTGGGCCACAAGCGTCGAGGCGGCAATGTAGGCCAGGGTAGCGGCCCGGCGGCATAACGAGCGAATATGCCGCCTGCGACCAAAAACATGAACAATGCTGCGTTGAGATCACCTTCTCTCAACCACTTTTGGGCAATAAATGCAACCAGGATTGCTACAAAGATACCGAGGAAGGATCGCATGGCAGATTGAGATTGTATCGGACAGTGCAAAGACGCTTAGCAAGCATGACGCTGAAACATGTCGGCGCTACGGTTGTATATCATATCCTATTTGAAAAAATTCGTCATCTCAAACTGAGCTCTTCTGGGATCGAATGCAAAAATAGCGTCCACCTACGAGATATGATGGCGCAATTTTGACAATTATTGACAAAACGACAACTTTTCCCTAAGATAGAAGAAAAGCGCCTTGTCCTCTCTCTCCACCTCTCATGTCTGATGATGAAGATCACGGAACAATTTTTACACCAAATCGATCTTTACTTGCCTACAGACGAGGCAAACCTGGTGTTACGCGCCCTGGAATTGGCATCGAGGGTGCATCAGGGATATTATCGACTCAACGATGAACCCTATATTGATCATGTTGTATCAGTAGCAAGCATCTTAGCCGAATGGCGGGCGCCTGGCTACATTCTCGCCGCAGCGCTTTTGCATGATTCGGGCAAGGCTTCGTACGCCACAGTGCCTAGCCCGGAAACGCTTCGAGCAGTGGCGGGAGAACGCGCAGCGCGAATCGTGAAACATATTGCGAGGCTAGGTCGTTATGGGCCCGCGTATCATGGGGAAATCCGGCAACATAATCACCTTCGAGACAGTGGTCATACCACCCTTCCTTGGGCGGCTATCGTTCTACGCCAGGAACCAGCCGCTATTATTGTAAAAATCGCCGACAGAATCGACAATTTTCGTACGCTCCACACCTTGCCTCGAAATCGACGACGTGCGTTTGCTAAGAGCGTCCGCACAATCTTCATACCTTTCGCCCAAAGCCTGGGCATGAGGCAAGCCCGCAGGATCCTTGAAGATGGGGCGTTTCGCATTCTCGAGCCCGAAAACTACCAGAGAGCTGAAAAACAATCTCGCAAACGACGTTTAGATCCCCGGTTCACCGAAAGCATCGCTCGCTTACGCGAGCATTTGCAAAAGCAGGGGTTGCAAGTCACCGTCCAACATTCGCCCACCAGCCTTTACGAATTGTATCGCCAACAAACGCATGCAGCGGGCGCCGCAGCCCATTTATTTCCCCCCGTGCTCATTTTGGTCGAAGATGAGGCTGCATGTTACCAGGTGCTGCGATTCGTGCATCAATTATGGCCGCCGCGATCGGGAGCAATTCATGACTACATCGCCGCGCCTAAGCCAAACGGATTTCGTTCACTGCAAACGCAAGTAAAAATCAACAACGAGGATTACATTTTC
Organism: Anaerolineae bacterium; assembly: GCA_015485435.1. Lineage (GTDB taxonomy): Bacteria > Chloroflexota > Anaerolineae > J102 > J102 > M2005. The sequence continues at coordinate 19,146 of WFTO01000117.1, forward strand.
ATCGACATTCGTGATCCCTGGATGAACCTGGTCTCCGAATTCGGGGTTACTGCCAGGTGGCAAGGCGCGCCGGCGGAATTAACGCCGCAAATTCCCCGTTTCTCAGAACCGCCAGCAGGAAAAATCGCTGTCTTTACCCCCGAAGGGGAAAGCAAGATCCTGCCGGAAAAAGCCACGCCCGTGGACTTTGCCTACGCCATTCATCCGGAATTGGGA